>NZ_CALRUC010000025.1:0-39685 GCF_943371255.1 Ferrovibrio terrae
AGGGCCATGACCGAGAGGCCTGAGGCGCCGATGGTGGGGATGGATGCCCGGGTCAAGCCCGGGCATGACGACTGTGGGTTTAGGCGCGGGCGGGGCTTGAAACCGGCAGATCGTTCCCTATCTGATCCGGTCGGGCCGAGAGCGCCTGACCTACACTTGTATGCCGGTTAACGCGAACCCGAACGAACCTGAACGAACCCCAACGAACCTGAACGAACCTCAACGGACCTGAACGAACCTGAACGAACCCGAACGAACCCCAACGAACCCCAACGGACCCGAACGAACCGCAACGGACCCGAGCGAACCTCAGCCCGGATGCTGCCGCCCCTTCGGGCTCAGCTTCATGCCCTTGCGCAGTTTCTTGTAGGGCAGCGTTTCGGCCCGCTCGATGAAGGCGCCCGGGCTTTCCACGTTCAGGATGTCATGGGCGATGTCGGTGAAGTCGCCGCGGAAATGCACCGTGCTTTTCACGCCGACGATCTGGCGTTTGCCCGGCTCGATGCTTAAGTGCCGGTACATCTCCTTGTCGGCGGCCTGCACCCGCGCCGAGGCGAGCACCAGGTCCACACCGTTGCACTGCAGCCGCGCCATCGGGCCGAGCGCCATGGTGGTGCCCTTGTAGAACGGCCCGGTGCAGAGGAATTTGCCGTCGCCCAGCTTCGCCACCTTGAAGCGGTTGCGATAGGGCCGCGCGCCCTCGACGTTGAGCAGCTTGCCGCCGACCGCCACCTCGATCTCGGCACCCTCGCCGGCCTGGTGCGCCAGCAGCGCCACTTCGGGGTCATACAGCAGGCCGAGCGTGGCATCGGGCACATGCTCACTGATCAGCGCCGCCAAGAGTCCGGTGGTGTCGCTGGTGGCGCCGGTGCCGGGATTGTCCTGCACATCGGCCAGCACGATGGACTTGCTGGCGCCGGCCAGGATCAGCTTGCGCGCCTGCTCGATGGCATCGACGGGCGACAGCAGATTGAGTTTGAACTCGGCCTCGCGCTCGGTGATGGCGCGGGTGAAATCATCGGCCGCCTTGTCGGCGATGGCCTGGGTGTCGGCATAGGCGATCACGCTGGGCCCGCTGTGATAGATATCGGCCGGGTGGAAGCCGGGGCTGAAGCTCATGCTGCTGAGGCCCGGATAGGCGGCGCTGTGCTCCATGTCGCCCATCTGCTGGTACAGGCTCTTGCATGGCTCGATGAAGGTGCATTGCGCCGTCAGCGGGATCAGGAAGGGCAGTTGCCGCAGCGCCTTGGCCTGGCGTTTGCGCTCGCCGGTCAGCAGCTTTTCCATATGGTGCAGCACGCGCGCGCCGGTCACCGCCATGTCGAGATGCGGATAGGTGCGGTAGCCGATCAGCACGTCGCTGAACTGCACCATCTCCGGCGTCACATTGGCATGCAGGTCGAGGCTGACGCCGATCGGCATGTCGGGACCGACCAGCGCGCGCACGCGGCGCAGCAGCTCGCCCTCGCCGTCCTCATGCGCTTCCGTCACCATGGCGCCATGCAGGTCGAGATAGACGCCGTCGATGCGGCCCTTGAGCGCCGCGATGCCGTCCAGGATCTTCTTCGCCACATACTCAAAGGCTTCGGTGGAGACATAGGACGACGGCGCCGCAGCGGCCCAGACAATCGGATGCAGCTCCCACTGCTTCGGCTTGGCGGCATGGATGAAGCCACCGATCGGAATGTTCATCGGGCCGAACACATCGAAGATCGCCTTGCCCTCGGTCAGCGGCGGCCAGCCCTCGCCCTTGATGAACAGGTCGAGCGTGGCGCGCGTCGGCGCAAAGGTATTGGTCTCATGCTGGAAGCCGGCAATGGCAATGCGATAGGTCATGTCTGGGGCTCGCGTTTTTTGTTTGTGAAATGAAGAAGGGCGCCACGATGGGCGCCCTTCTGGGAGTCGACTAGATGTCGGCGTATTCCTTCACTTCCTTGGCGCCGCCGGGATGCGTCACCGCGCCGTCATGGGCGTCGCCCACGGTCTGGGCGTATTTCCACAGCGTACCTGACTGGTATTCGGTCTTGCGCGGCTTCCACTTTTTCTTGCGTGCGGCGAATTCCTTGGCGGAAACGTCCACCGAGAGAATCCCCTTCGCCGCATCGATCGTGATGATGTCGCCATTCTTGATCAGGCCGATCGGGCCGCCGACCGCCGCTTCCGGCCCGACATGGCCGACGCAGAAGCCGCGCGTGCCGCCGGAGAAACGCCCGTCGGTGATCAGCGCCACCTTCTCGCCCATGCCCTGGCCGTAGATCGCCGAGGTGGTCGACAGCATCTCGCGCATGCCCGGACCGCCCTTGGGGCCTTCGTAGCGGATGACGATCACGTCGCCGTCCTTGTACTTCTTCTTCTGCACCGCCTCGAACGCGGCCTCTTCGCTGTCGAACACCCGCGCCGGGCCGACATGCTTCAGCCGCGCCATGCCCGCCACCTTCACGATGGCGCCGCGCGGCGCGAGATTGCCCTTCAGGCCCACCACGCCACCGGTCGGCGTGATCGGATTGCTGATCGGGCGCACCACATCCTGGTTCTTCGGGAAGGTGACGCCCTTCAGGTTCTGCTCGATGGTCTTGCCGGTGACGGTGAGGCAGTCGCCATGGATATAGCCGCCCTTCATCAACTCGTTCAGCACCACCTGCACGCCGCCGATCTCGTACATGTCCTTGGCGACGTAACGCCCGCCCGGCTTGAGGTCGGCGATATAGGGCGTCGACTTGAAGATCTTGGCGACGTCGTCAAGATCGAACTTGATGCCGGCCTCATGGGCGATGGCGGGCAGATGCAGCGCGCCGTTGGTGGAACCGCCGGTGGCGGCGACCACGCGGGCGGCATTCTCCAGCGCCTTCTTGGTGACGATGTCGCGCGGACGGATGCCGAGCTTGATCAGCTCCATCACCTGCTTGCCCGAGGCCTCGGCATACTGGTCGCGGGTCTCATAGGGCGCCGGCGCGCCGGCCGAACCCGGCAGCGCCAGGCCGATGGCTTCCGAAACGCAGGCCATGGTGTTGGCAGTGAACTGGCCGCCGCAGCTGCCGGCCGAGGGGCAGGCGACGCATTCCAGCTCATGCAGGTCCTTGTCGCTCATCTTGCCAGCCGCATGCTGGCCGACGCCTTCGAACACGTCGACCACGGTGACGTCGCGGCCGCGGAACTTGCCGGGCAGGATCGAGCCGCCATACATGAAAATGGAGGGGATGTTGAGCCGCACCATGGCCATCATCAGGCCGGGCAGCGACTTGTCGCAGCCGGCGAGACCGACCAGCGCGTCATAGCAATGGCCGCGCACGGTCAGCTCGGTGCTGTCGGCGATCACCTCGCGGCTGATCAGCGATGACTTCATGCCCTGGTGGCCCATGGCGATGCCGTCGGTGACGGTAATGGTGGTGAATTCGCGCGGCGTGCCGCCCACCGCCTTGACGCCCTTCTTCACCGCCTGCGCCTGGCGCCCCAGCGTGATGTTGCAGGGCGCGGCCTCGTTCCAGGTGGTGACGACGCCGACGAAGGGCTGGTGGATTTCCTTCTCGGTCAGCCCCATGGCGTAATAGTAGCTGCGATGCGGCGCCCGTTCGGGGCCTTCGGTCACATGCCGGCTCGGCAGCTTGGACTTGTCGATCTTCCCGCCCTTCATCACGCTAGGACGTGATGGCTTCTTTTTCTTGGTCGCCATGATTGCTGGTCCGTTCCCTCGAGGCAAAAACACAGGGGACGGAGCATAGCCAGCAGGTCAGCGGTCGGCCAGAGCCTCGAACGGCGGTGGTGGCGGTTTTTTCATCCTGCGCCGCAGCAGGGCGGCATTGACCTCGGCGCCGAAGATGAACAGCACGGCCGAGACATAGAAAAACACCAGGGTGACGATCACCCCGCCCAGGCTGCCATAGGTTGCGCTATAATTGCCCAGCCGCGCCACATAGAGCGAAAACAGCCCGGCCACGGTCAGCCACAGCACCACGGTGACCAGCACACCGGGCAGCAGGTCGCGCCAGCGCAGATGCCGTCCGGGCAGCCAGCGGTGCATCGCCAGCAGGCCGGCGGTCAGCACCGCGGCGGCCAGGCCGTAGCGGGACAAGCCAAAGGCCCAGCGTTCGACAGTGCCAAGGGGAAACAGCCACAGCAGCGCCTGCCAGATCAGCGGCCCGAGCACGATCAGCAGCGACAGCAGCAGGAAAATGAAGCCGCCGAACAGGATGGCCCCCAGGCTGCCCAGCTTGATCAGCCACCAGGGCCGCGGTTCATCAAACCCATAGCTGGTATTGAGGGCGATGCGCAGCGCATCGATGCCGTTGGAAGCGATCCACAGCGCACCGAGCAGGCCCAGCGTCAGCAGGCCGCCATCGCGGCGGTTGAGCACTTCGTCGATCACCGGGCGCAGCGTCGCCCCGACATCCTCGGGCAGCATGTCGAGCACGGCATGCACCGAAGCCAGGCTGCCGCCGTAATCCCCCAGAAAACCTGCTAGGGCCGCGAGAAAGATCAGGAACGGGAATATCGATAGCAGCGCGGTATAGGCGATATGGCCGGCCAGTTCGAAAGACAGACTATTGATCATGGCGCGGCCGGCGCTGACCACCAGCCGGCCCAGACTGGATAGCCGGAGACTCATCCTGGCTGCACCTGCTTCAGCAGCGCGACACAGTCGCTGTCGCTTTCCAGGCCTGGCTCGATGAAGGCCAGGATCGAGGCCAGCGGGGTAAGCAGCAGGCCGAGCGCCACGGCGCCAGCCGTCCGGGCGGCCAGCGCGCCGGCATCGAGGCTGATGCTGGGGCGACTGAAGGCGCCGGTGATGTTGATCGGCGTGCGCGCGGACAGCAGACTGGGATCCTTGGGATGTGCCTTGATCTTCAACCCGAGCAACTCCTCCGTCAGACTGATATTGCCTTCAGCCGTCACGGTGGTATCGGAGGTGTCGAGTACGAAGAGCCGTGGCGTCATCATCCCGCTTTCGACGTTAAAATCGGCGGCGAAGCAACGCAACGGAATAGTGCGGTCGCCACCGGCCCAGAAGCGGGCTGCTTCCGCCACATCGAGTCCGACCAGTTCCATCGCCAGATTGGACAGCGTACCGCCATTCATGTGCAAGCGGATATCGCCATTGGCGCTGCCCAACGATTTCTGCACGGTGTCGCCATAGCCGGTCAGCCGAATGCGGCCATCGATCCGGCCGCTACCGGTATCCTTGAGGCCCGCCGATTCCAGAAAGCGTTCGAGCCGAAACCGGTTCAGTTTGACGTCATACTGTGTCAGCACGACATTGCTTCGTGCATCGATGCGGATATCAGCATCAACCAGGCCGCCGGCAACGCCGAGCTTCAACGGCCGCAGATGCAGCACGCTATTGTCCAGTACCAGGTCGAGATCGACGCCACTCAAGGGCGTGTTCGGTGCCTCGACCTTGTCACCACGGAATTTCACCCGGGCATCGACCTGACGCAACTGTTCGACTGCCAGCGGCGCATCGGGCAACACCTTGGGTGGCGGCCCCCCGGCAACCGGTTTCGCCGGTTCCTTCGTCTTGGAGTCAGCGGCGGCTTTCTCGCTGCTTGTGGCTGCCGCGATATTGGGCGCCCGCTCGGTTTCCGGCTTCAGGCCGATCAGCGGTCCGATATCGCGGTAATCCAGAGTCTTCGAGTGCAGATCGGCTTCGAGATAAAGCCGTTCGCGGCCGGTATCAATCCTGATGGCGCCGCCGAGGTCGCTGTTCCCGACACGGCCGGCCATGTTTTCGATCCGCCAGATCTTGCCATCCCGATGCAGCCTGCCTTTCAGATCATAGGGCGGTGTCATCGGCAGCGGCACGCCGGTTATCACCTGCAGCTTGCCCAGATCAGGACCGCTCAGCGCAACCTCGAGAGCAAGGCCCTCGAACCGGATCGGGTCGGCCAGCGTGCCGGAGATTCGCGCGCTGGTCTGTCCGACCGTCAATTCGATGGTCAGCGGATAGGGTTCGTCGTTTTCGCGCAGCGACAGCAGCGAGCCACCGGTAAGACGCAGCCGGAACGGCTCGCCATGCATGGTGCCGCTTCCACCCAGGCGAACACGGTCCCTGCCCTCGTTGTTGGCGCCGAACACGGTTGCCACTTCGGCATCAATATCGACACCGGCCTTTTCGTCGCGATAGAGGAAACGGCCATCTTCGATGCGCAGGCGGCCGATCAGCGGCATATCCGTGCGGTCTTCCGGCGCGGCCACATCCTTGGCGACGGTCATGCCCAAGGTCCAGTTACCCTCGCCGTCCGCGCGGCGTTCCAGCGCGATCCGCGGCTTCACCAGCCTGATGTCCGACAACACCGTGCGGCCACGCAGCAGCTGGCGCAGATCGATCACCACCTCGGCCCGCTCAAAACTGAGCAGTTCCTTCTCCCTGGCCCAGTCGGCATTGGCCATGTGGAAGTCTTCAATCACGAAACGCGGGGTCAGCGACCATTCTCCGCCCAGACGACCGTTGATCACGGTCTGCCGGCCGGTGGCGGCGGTGATGAGGCTCTGGGCCGGATTGCGCAGCCAGTTCCAGTCGAACAGGACTACCGCCACGACCAGGACAGCCACCACCAGGCCGATACCGCCCAGAACCCAGTGCCAGGGGCGGACCCGGCGGCTTGCACTTTGCGTTTCTGCTGCTTTTCCGCGGTTCTCCGGGATGGTCATGGCAATCTCCAGTAGGATAAGGAAACCTCCGCTATGTCCTTATGGTTCCGTGGGAAATGCCGGATGTTCACGGAAAAATTAACCGGGGTTTAAGAATCGTTAATTCTGATCTGACACACTCCGTTACATGGGCGTGCAAAGTGAGATCGTGATCCCGCGTTACGTCGTGCTGACCAAGCTGGCGGGAAGCTGGATTCCGCGCGCCTCGCTGGGCGATGCCGAGCGCGCCGAGGCGGAGGCCTTCCGCTGGCGTCGCATCTACGGCCCCGACCACACCCGCGTTGCCGAATTCCTGCTGCCGGAAACCCGCTCGTCTGGACTACCGGCCATCGTGACCGTGCCGGTTCTGCCGGTGCGCGCCGCAACCGCCAGGCCACTGGTGGCGGACAAATACGAGGCCTGGCGCAATGCCGGTCTGCGGGCGCTCGCACTCTATCTCGGCTTCGGCTTCGCCACCCGCGCCATGGACCTGCTGATCCTGCTGGCCCAGCATTAGTTTCGCCGCAATCCTTAGGCTAGACTCGTGCGCAATCCTTCGCGCCCGAGTCCCGCATGCTTATCGTCATCTTCGCCATCATTCCGATCTTCCTGCTGATCGCACTTGGCGGCGCGCTCAAGCGCTATAATTTCCCCGGCGACGCTTTCTGGCCGCTGGCCGACAAGATGACCTATTTCATCTTCTTCCCGGCCCTGCTGGTCGACAACCTGAGCAGCGCGCGGCTCGGCAGTCTCGATCCCACCGGCATGCTGGGCGCCCTGCTGGCGGTGATCCTGCTGCAGGCCGCGCTGGTCTACCTGCTGCGGCCGCTGGCGCGGGTTGATGGCCCGGGCTTCACCTCGGTGTTCCAGGGCGCGGTACGCTTCAACACCTTTGTCGGCCTCGGCGCCGTGGCGGCTCTGGAAGGCGGCGCCGGTATCACGCTGTTTGCCGTGGCGATCGCGCTGGCGATCCCGGTGCTGAACGTGCTCTGCGTGCTGACACTGGCGCGCTACGGCGCGCATGGCCAGAGCACCAGCTTCAGGGGCCAGGCGCTGTTCCTGGCCAAGAACCCGCTGATCATCGCCTGCCTGATCGGCATTGCCATGAACCTTGCCGATATCACGTTGCCGGCCGGCATCGCGCCGGTGTTCAAGATGCTGGGCAGCATGGCGGCGCCGATGGGCCTGCTCACGGTTGGCGCCGGCCTGCAATGGGAGGCGGCCCGCAATGGCGGCCGCGCCGTGCTGCTGTCCTGCGCGCTGAAGCTGATGGTCTATCCGCTGATGCTGTATGGCGCAGCAAAGCTCTGGGGCCTGGGGCCGCTGGAAACCAAGGTGATGGTGCTGTGGGGCACCATGCCGACGGCAAGCGCGAGCTACATCCTTGCGCGCCAGATGGGTGGCGATGCGCCGCTGGCCGCCGCCATCGTGACGGTCAGCACGATCCTGGCCTTCGTCACCGTGCCGCTGTTCATGCTGCTGGTGGGCGTCTAGCGCTCACAGCTTGGGGAAATCCAGCCCCATGGCTTCGTAGCGTTCGGGGTCATCGCCCCAGTCCTCGCGCACCTTGACGAACAGGAACAGGTGCACGCGGCGATCGAACTGCTCTTCCATGATCTTGCGGGCGAAGGCGCCGACGCGCTTGATCATCTGTCCCTTCTCGCCCAGCACGATCTTCTTCTGGCTGTCGCGCTCGACATAGATCACCTGGTCGATGCGGGCCGAGCCGTCCTTCTGGTCTTTCCAGTTCTCGGTCTCGACCGTGATCGCATAGGGCAGCTCGTCATGCAGGCTGCGATAGACCTGCTCGCGGGTAATTTCGGCCGCCAGGAAGCGCATCGGCACATCGGCCAGCTGGTCTTCCGGATAGAGCCACGGCCCGGCCGGCATGCGCCCGGCCAGATCGGCCCGCACGTCATCGACGCCGGTGCCCTTCTCGGCCGAGATCATGAAAATGCGCTCGAACTCGTAGGCTTCGCTGAGCTGCTTGGCCAGGCCGAGCAGCTTTTCGCGCTGCACGGCATCCACCTTGTTCAGCGCCAGCAGCACGTTGCGCCGCTTGCGGTCCTTCAGCGATTCAACGATGGCGCGGCTTTCGTCATCGTAACCGCGCTCGGCATCGATCAGCAGCAGCACGACATCGGCTTCTTCCACGCCGCTCCAGGCGGCATTAACCATGGCGCGATCCAGACGCCGCTTCGGCGTGAAGATGCCCGGCGTATCGAGGAAGATGATCTGCGCATTGCCCTCCATACCGATGGCCGTGATGCGCGCGCGCGTGGTCTGCACCTTTTTCGAGACAATCGATATCTTCGCGCCGACGATCTTGTTCAGCAGCGTCGATTTGCCGGCATTCGGTGCGCCGACGATAGCGACATAGCCACAATGCTGTGCCGCCGGATCCGTTTTGATGTCTTCGGTCATACTTTCTCGGTGACTAGCCGGTCGAGCAAACGACCGGCCGCTTCCTGTTCAGCGGCCCGTTTCGAGCCGCCCTGCCCCTTGGCCGGATCGCCGCTGCCCAGCTTCACCGCAACAGTGAAGCGTGGTTCATGCGGCGGCCCTTCGGTGCTGACAATTTCATAACGCGGCGCGGCCATGCCGCGGGCCGCTGCCCATTCCTGCAGGGCGGTCTTGGGATCCTTGGCGGCGCCATTGGTGACTTCACCCAGCATCGGTTCCATATAGCGGCGCACGAAACGCTCGGCCACCTTCAGCCCGCCATCGAGATAGAGCGCGGCCACCACGGCCTCGCAGGCATCGGCGAGGATGGCCGGCTTGCCGGCGCCGCCGGAATCTCGCTCGGAGCGAGACAGCTGAATGAAATCACCCAGTCCCAAAGACTGGGCGAAACGCGCCAGGCTTTCCTGTTTCACGAGCGCGTTGTAGCGCAACGCCAGCTCGCCGGCTTCGGCCTGCGGAAACCGCTCGGCCAGCAGCGTGGCGACGACGAGGCCCAGCACGCGGTCGCCGATGAATTCGAGACGGTTGTAATCGCGCACGCTGGGCGGCGTTTCCGGATTCTTTGCACGTGCCGATTTGGCACGGCTGCGCCGCGGATTGGCCGAGGGATGCACCAGGGCCTCTTCCAGCACCTTGGTATCGGCAAATTTATGGCCCAGCGCCTGCTGCAGTTGATCGAGCGCCGGTTTGCGTGAATCCGCGGTCACGCCGGCCTCAGTTGATACCGGTGAACATGCGGCTCCAGCGCAGGGCGCCAAACCATGTCCACGGCTTGAGCAGCGAGGCGCTCTGGTCGATGGAAATCCAGCGGATCTCAGCACGTCCGATCAAATGATCGGCGGGTACATAGCCCACGCCACCCACTTCAACCGGCACGCGGCTGTCCTGCGAATTGTCGCGATTGTCGCCCATCATGAAATAATGGCCGGCCGGCACGGTGTAGACGCCGGTATTGTCGCCCGAATTGTATTTCGACAGGTTCAGCGTGATGTACTGGGCACCATTGGGCAGAGTCTCTTCCCACTGCTCGATGCGTTCCTGCACGTTGCCGAAGCGGTCTCGGCGCTCGAAATCCTCGATCCGGCGCCGCTTCACCGGTTCGCCATTGATGTAGAGCGCGCCGTCGCGCATCTGGATGCGGTCGCCCGGCAGGCCGATCACGCGCTTGATATAGTCGATCGAGGGATCCTGCGGCCAGCGGAACACGGCCACGTCGCCGCGCCGGGGTGCCGAACCGAGAATGCGGCCCTCGAAGATCGGCGGGCTGAAAATGACCGAATACTTGCTGTAGCCGTAGGCGAATTTTGAGACGAAGACATAATCGCCGACCAGCAGCGTCGGCAGCATCGACTCCGACGGAATATGGAACGGCTCATAGGCGACGGTGCGGATACCGACCGCGATCAGGACGGCATAAACGAGCGTGCGCAGGCTGTCCCAGATGTCGCTTCCCCGCGCCTTCGACTTCGCCACCACCTGCTCCTGATCCATATAAATCAATCCCTTACGCGCATTTTCCGGTCCGCCGGACCGGCATCAAGCCGTCTTCCGACCGGCAAAGTCAAGCGCTGGCTAGGGCGTTGAACTGACTGGTGATTTGGGGCGGGCCGAGATGATGACAATGGCCTGGGCGAGCGGCGGTTCGTCGGTCAGCGAGACCTCGATCTGGGCCTCGTAACCGGCGGGCAGCAGGCTCTCCAGCCGGGCCAGTGCGCCGCCGGTCAGCGCCATGGACGGCTTGCCGCCCGACAGGTTGACCACGCCCATGTCGCGCCAGAACACGCCCTTGCGAAAGCCGGTGCCGAGCGCCTTGGAGCAGGCCTCCTTGGCGGCATAGCGCTTGGCGTAGGACTCGATGCGGGTCAGCGGCCGGCGGTCGGACCGCGCCTTTTCCAGCGGCGTGAAGATGCGGTCGAGGAAACGATCGCCGAACCGGGCGATGGTCTTCTCGATCCGCCGGATATCGATCAGGTCGGAGCCCAGACCGATGATCATGCCGATTTCGCAGCGAAGCCGCGTGCGTCGTTCATCAGCGCCCGCATGCGACGGATGGCAGCATCCAGGCCGCCGAAGATCGCTTCGCCGATCAGGAAATGGCCGATATTGAGTTCGAGCACGGTGGGGATTGCGGCAATCGGCGCCACAGTCTCGAAATTCAGGCCGTGGCCGGCATGGCATTCCAGGCCCAGGGTTTGGGCATGGGCGGCAGCGTTGCGGATACGCTCCAGTTCGACGACCTGTTCGGCGCCTTCGGTTTCACAATAGCGGCCGGTATGCAGCTCAATCACCGGCGCGCCCAGCGCCTTCGCAGCGTCAAGCTGCTTCAGCGATGCCTCGATGAACAGCGACACGCGGATACCGGCAGCCGACAGTTTGGCAATCATCGGCTTCAGGTGATCAAACTGACCGGCGGCATCGAGGCCGCCCTCGGTGGTGCGCTCCTCGCGCCGCTCCGGCACGATGCAGGCCGCGTGCGGCTTGTGGCGCAGCGCGATGGCCAGCATCTCTTCGGTAGCAGCCATTTCCAGGTTGAGCGGCAGGCTGATCTCGGCCATCAGGCGGTCGATATCGCCATCCGAGATATGCCGGCGATCCTCGCGCAGATGCGCCGTGATGCCATCGGCGCCAGCGGCGGCTGCCATCTTGGCGGCGCGCACCGGATCGGGATGGCGGCCGCCGCGTGCGTTGCGGATGGTGGCGACATGGTCGATGTTGACGCCCAAACGAAGCATGCGCGCAGTCATGGACGATCTCCTATTTCAGGCCACGCGAGCCGGGCTTGATCGCTGGAATCTTCTGCAGCTCCGGCGGCAGGGCATCGGCCGCGTAGGATGGCACCTTGTAGCCGCACAGCGCGAATAGCGGCACCCCGAGATCGACCTCGCCATCGGAACGGTCGACAATGCAGGAGGCCGCAACGGTCACGCCGCCATGCTCTCTGATACACTCGATGCATTCGCGGCTCGACTTGCCGGTGGTGACGACATCTTCCGCCATCAGCACGCGGGCGCCAGCCGGGATATCGAAGCCGCGGCGCAGGGCAAACTTGCCATCCACGCGTTCGGTGAAGATCGCCGGCACGCCGAGCTGGCGCGCCAGTTCATAGCCCACCACCACGCCGCCCATGGCCGGCGAGCAGACTAGGTCAACCGGCTTGGGGCCGTATTTGGCACGCAGCTTGTCGGCCAGGGCCTTGCACAGGGCCTCAGCGCGCTCGGGATACATCAGCACGCGGGCCGACTGCATGTAGACCGGGCTGTGCAGGCCCGAGGTGAGCAGGAAATGACCTTCCAGCAGTGCGCCGGACTCCCGGTAATGCCGCAGCACGTCTTCACGATTCATCGTCACGTCGTTGTCTTCCCCGATGGTTCAAATACGAAAACAAGTCTTAGCTGCGGGCACGTTCCACCGAACTGATGGCGGAGGTGGCGCGCAGCGCCGCAATGATATTGGTCAGGTGCTTCACATCGCGCACCTCGATATCGACGAACATCTCGAAGAAATCGGTGGTGCGGTTGGTGATCTTCAGGTTGGTGATATTGCCCTTGTGCTTGGCGATGATCGTGGTCACCGCGCTCAGTGCACCGGGCTCGTTGTTGATCAGCAGGTTGACGCGGCCGACATGACCATGGGCCTTTTCGCCATCGGACGGCGGATCCCAGGCCAGATCGATCCAGCGCTCAGGCTGTTCGGCAAACTGCTCCAAGGTCTCGCAGTCGATCGTATGGATGGTCACGCCCTTGCCGGTGGTGACGATGCCGACGATGCGGTCGCCCGGCAGCGGGTGGCAGCAACCGGCGAAATGCATTGCCATGCCCGGAATCAGGCCGCGGATCGGAATGCCGCCGGCCTTGCCCTGGTCTGACTGGCGATGCGGACGTGGCAGCGGCGGAGCCTTGTCGGCCTCGTCATCCTTCTGGCCGGGGAAGACGATGTTGAGCACCTGTCGCGAGGTCAGGTTGCCCTCGCCCACGCCGACATAAACATCATCGGCATTGCGCAGTTTCAGCACCTTGACCACCGGCTCCAGCACCTTTTCGCTGGCCGAGGCATCATGCTCCTTAAAGGCCTTCACCAGGATCGCCTTACCCAGTTCCTGGTACTGCCCACGCTGCTGCTGGCGGATGAAGCGGTTGATGCAGGATTTGGCGCGGCCCGACTTGACGAAATTCAGCCAGGTCGGATTGGGTGCCGGCACCTTCGAGCGCAGAATTTCCACTTGATCGCCATTGCGCAGAACCGCGCGCAGCGGCACGACGCGGCCATTCACCTTGGCGCCGACCGCCGTGTCACCAACATCGGAATGCACTGCATAGGCAAAGTCGACCACCGTGGCATCGCGCGGCAACGCGATCAGATCGCCCTTTGGCGTGAAGCAGAAGACCTGATCCTGGAACATATTGAGCTTGGTATGTTCAAGGAATTCTTCGGGGTCCGAGGCCTGCTCCAGGATGTCCAGCAGTTCCCGCAGCCAGCGATATTGCCGCGCCTCGGCTTCCGGTGCGGAGGCATGGCTGCCGCCGTTCTGCTTGTACTGCCAGTGCGCCGCCACGCCGAGATCGGCAATGGCATGCATTTCCTGGGTGCGGATCTGGATTTCGACGCGCTTGTTTTCCGGGCCGATCACCGTGGTGTGCAGGCTGCGATAACCGTTCTGCTTCGGCGTCGACAGATAATCCTTGAACCGGCCCGGCACCGAAGGCCAGGTCTGATGCACCACGCCGAGCGCGTGATAGCAGGCCGCCACATCAGGCACGACAATGCGAAAGGCCATGATGTCGGAGAGCTGCTCGAACGCGATGTTCTTGCGCTGCATCTTCTCCCAGATCGAATAAGGCCGCTTTTCGCGCCCCGACACCCAGGCATCGACATCCTGTTCAGCCAGCGTGCGCTTCAGTCGGTCGACGATACGGTCGACCAGGCTGCCGCCTTCGGTGCGCAACTGATCAAGCCGCGCGATGATCGAGGCGCGGGCATCGCCATTCAGTTCGGCGAAGGCCAGATCTTCCAGTTCCTCGCGCAGATCCTGCATGCCGATGCGATCGGCCAGCGGGACGTAGATCTCCATCGTCTCCTTGGCGATGCGGCGGCGCTTGTCGGGATCCTTGATGAAATGCAGCGTGCGCATGTTGTGCAGCCGGTCGGCCAGCTTGACCAGCAGCACGCGGATGTCGGTCGACATCGCCAGCAGCAGTTTGCGGAAATTCTCGGCCTGGCGCGTGCGGTCCGATTGCAGTTCGATACGCGACAGCTTGGTGACGCCATCGACAAGGCGCAGCACATCGGCGCCGAAATTCTTCTGGATTTCTTCCGGCGTTGCCACCGTGTCTTCCAGCGTGTCGTGCAACAGGCCGGTGGCGATGGCGGTGGCATCGAGCTTCATGCCGGCGAGAATGCCGGCCACTTCGACGGGATGGGAGAAATAGGGATCGCCCGAGGCACGCTTCTGCGACCCATGTGCCTTCATCGAGAACACATAGGCGCGATTCAGCAGGTCCTCGTCCGCAGTGGGATCGTAGGCGAGAACCTTTTCCAGCAGTTCAACTTGACGCATGACACGCGGGCGCATTGCCTTTAGTCCGTTCTCCGCCCTCCGGCAAACGGTTGTTCCTAAAGGCTTATTTTGAGCTAAATTGCGCCCGGGACAAGCCCAGGGGGCGGAAAAACGCTAAATAGGCGCCGATTACTCTTCGGTCGGGGCCGGTTCGGCCTCTTCAGCGACTTCATCGTCGCCATCGACCTCGTCGATCGACATGCCTTCGGCGAGATCTTCGTTATCCTGCGGGACACCGGCCCATTCGCCCGACTGCATCAGGGCGGCCATGTTGTCCTCTTCCGGCTCGTCGACTTCCGGGCTGTCCTGCATATCGCCGATCATGCGCTGGCGCAGACCCTCGATATCCACCGTTTCATCAGCGATTTCACGCAAGGCCACGACCGGGTTCTTGTCGTTGTCGCGATCCACCGTCAGGGCCGCACCGGTGCCGATCGCGCGGGCGCGCTGGGCGGCGATCAGAACCAGCTCGAAGCGGTTCGGGATCTTGGTGACGCAATCTTCGACGGTGACGCGAGCCATAGGTTACCCTCGGGCAAACAGGTGAAAAAACGGCGAAGCGCGTTCTTAAGGGCGTTTCGGCGCGGTTGCAAGGGCCTCATTAGAGCAGAAAACGCGCCCCAGGCCCAAGAAATTCCTTATAACCTATTGATTCTTAAAGGCTCAGCTGACGATATGAGTTCTGGCAGAGCCGCTCCGGTGACCGGATGGCGCCAGTCTGGCTCGATTTCCTGCAGCGGCAGCAGCACAAACAGCCGTTCGGCCAGCCGGGGATGCGGCAGACTCGGCTCACCGCCCAAGCCGCCGGACTGCTGCTGGCCACGATAGTCGATCAGGTCGAGATCCAGCACCCGGGCTTCCCAGCGATCCTGCCGGACCCGGCCGCAGGCGGATTCGACGGCATGCAGCCGCGCCAGCAGATCGGCCGGCGACAGAGCAGTTTCCACCTCGACCACACCATTGATGAAGTCTGGCTGCGTCGACGCCGGCTGCGGCCCGGATTGCCACCATGAAGAGCGCCGCAAGATCGAGATACCGTCAGGCGCGAGCAAGCTGAGCGCTGCTTCCAGCGTGGCGCGCGGTTTACCATAAGCGACGCTTGGCAGATTGGCGCCAAGCGCGATAAAAATTCCGCCAGGTTTTGTTACACGGTTTCTACTTGCCATCTGCGCCGCAGAGTCTAAACACTTCCAGCATAACGTTTCACATACCGCGTCAGCGTGTTTTCAGCAAAGTCATAGAACAAAGGAATTGGCAATGAAGTTTTACCAGCAGGAGCGCGTAGCGCTTTTCATCGATGGCGCCAATCTGTATTCCGCCGCCCGCAGCCTTGGCTTTGAAATCGACTACCGCCGCCTGCTCGACAGCTTCCGCAAGGAGTCGCATCTGGTGCGCGCCTTCTACTACACCGCGCTGGTCGAAGATCAGGAATACTCGCCGCTGCGCCCGCTGATCGATTGGCTCGACTATAACGGCTTCACCATGGTGACCAAGCCGGCCAAGGAATACACCGATGCCATGGGCCGCCGGAAGGTGAAAGGCAACATGGATATCGAACTGGCCATCGACGTGATGGAAATGGCCCCGCATATCGACCATGTCGTGCTGTTCTCCGGCGATGGCGATTTCCGCCGCCTGGTCGAGGCCGTGCAGCGCAAGGGCGTGCGCGTCAGCGTGGTCAGCTCCACCCGCACCCAGCCACCGATGGTGGCCGATGAACTGCGCCGCCAGGCCGATACCTTCATCGAACTGCAGGATCTGATGCCCAAGATCATGCGCGATCAGGCCTCGCGCGACCAGTCACGCACCGCCGGCGTGCATGCCACGCTGCGCAGCGGCCAGAACCAGAATCCGGGCAATGTGGCGCCGTCCAGCCCGGCACATGCAATGGATGATTTCGACGAGATCGACACTGCCGACCCGCGCAAGCATCTGCGCTGAGCCGGCCAGCCGTCTGCCCCGATGTCTGTCCCCGCTCCCGCTCTGCCGGGCCACGATTGCCCGCTCTGTCCGCGTCTGGTCGAGTACCGCACGGCCAACCGCGCGACCTTTCCCGATTTTTTCAATGGTCCGGTGCCGCCCTGGGGCGATGCACAGCCGCAACTGCTGATCGTCGGTCTCGCGCCCGGCGTGAAGGGCGCCAACCGCACCGGGCGGCCATTCACCGGCGACTATGCCGGCGACCTGCTGTACAGCACGCTGATCAAATACGGTTTCGCCAAGGGCGAATTCAAAGCCGATCCCAATGACGGCCTGCAACTGGTGCGGTGCCGCATCACCAATGCGGTGAAATGCGTGCCACCGGAAAACAAGCCGACCCCGGCCGAAACCAAGATCTGCATGAAAAACTTCCTGGCCGGCGAAATCGCCGCCATGACGCAGCTGAAGGCCATCCTGGTGCTGGGCCAGATCGCCCATATCGCGGTGCTGGACGTGCTGAAGATCAAGCGCGCCGCGGCACCCTTCGGCCATGGTGCCGAACACAGGCTGGCCAGCGGCGCGACGCTGTTCTCCAGCTATCACTGCTCGCGCTACAACACCAATACCGGCCGCCTCACCACCCCGATGTTCCACGCGGTGTTCGACAAGATCACGAAGGCGACCGGTTAGGCCGAGTCAGGCCTTGGGCTTCATCATCAGCGCATTGAAACGCCGCTCTGGCCGCGGCGTGATGACGACATTGGCCTTGCTGGCCATCTCGGCATTCGGATGGAAGATCGGAATGATCGCCTGCTCCTCCATCGAAATCTCGATGGCGGCCTGCACCAGCGGTTTGCGCTTCACCGGGTCCATTTCCGCCTGCGCCTTCTCGATCGCCGCATCGATATCGGTATGCGAGAAGCGGGTGCGGTTGGCTGTGCCATAGATGCCGCCGGGCGTATGCACCAAGGCACGCGGACCGATGGATGCATCCTCGGTGCCGTATTGCGCCATGAAAGTGGAGTATTCCTGTTTGGTTGCCTGGCTGAAGAACACCGTGCCGGGCAGCGCCTCGACGCTCACCTGCAGGCCCAGTCGCGTCCAGGCCTGACCAACCGCCTGAGCGATGTCCTTGTCTTTCGGATAGCGGTCGTTGGTGGCATGCAGGGTGATCTTGAAGCCATTGGCATAACCGGCTTCCTTCATCAGCGCCTTGGCCCTGTCGAGATCGAAGGGATCGACCTTCAGCTTGGCGCTGGTGCCATCAAAACGCGACGGCAGGAACTGCGAGGCCGGCACAGCCGAACCGTCCAGGATACGGTCGACGATCAGCTTGCGATTGATGGCCAGCGACAGCGCCTTGCGCACACGCTTGTCCTTCAGCGGGTTGCCCAGCAGGGCCGGCTGGCCCTCCTTGGCCGAAATGAAGGGGCTGACGTCGCGCGCGGCGTCCATGGCGATATACTGAACCGTGGCCGAAGTGCCGCTGGTAACGCTGAAGCGCTTGTCCTGCTTGATGCGCGGGAGGTCGAGCGTCGGCACCTCGTCGATGGCATCGACATCGCCGGACAACAGCGCGGCAATACGGCCGGCATCGCCCTTGATGACGCGTTCAGTTACTTTGGCCCAGGGCTGCTTCGCGCCCCAATAAGCGTCATTGCGGACCAACACCAACTGCTGGCCGTTCACCCACTCCGCCACTTTGTAAGGCCCGGTGCCAATGGCGGCCCCTGCGGCGCCATTGTTGAAATCGGCCGTGCTGGCGGCAACATGCTTCTTGGAAATGATGAAGACGCGTGCCAGATCAGACGCCAGGGTCGGCGTCGGCGTTGCCGTCTTGAAGCGGATCTTGTGGTCGCCCAGTTTCTCGCTGCCAATGATCGAGCGGCTGAACTGCGTGAAGGGATTCGGGCTGTTCGGCACCTTCGGCACGCGCTCCAGCGTGGCGATCACGTCATCGGCGGTAAAAGCCGAACCATCGTGGAATTTCACATTCTGCCGCAGGTCGAATTCCCAGGTCAGCGGGTCGATATTGCGCCACGCGGTAGCCAGGCCGGGTATCAACCGCAATTCGCTGTCCAGCGCCAGAAGCGCATCGAAGATCACGCTATGCGACGAGCCCTGCGGGAAACCATTGAAGAAATGCGGGTCGAGCGTGTTGAGCTCGAGCTTGGTGCCGATCACCAGTGTGGGGCCACCCTGGGCGAAGGCATTTGATCCAACGCCGGCTGCCGCCAGAGTCGCAAGCGTTCCACCCATGAACAGGCGGCGGGAAACTGGAAGCATTCCGTTTTTCCTTCTGGTTTTTGGTCTCGCGTCAGACCTATAACAAACTCCTTCGTATCCAGTGTCAATCAGACAGGGTGACATAAGACCATGCCGCGCAGGTATCGCATCGCCATTGGTGGCTTCATGCTGGAGAGCAACGGCCATGCTCCGGTTTCGACGCGGGAAGAGTTCGCCGCAAGCGTCCATCTGGAAGGCGACGCCCTGCTGGCCGACCTCGCCAGCGCCAATCCGCGCAGCCCGACGACATTGACCGGTTTCACGGCTGAAATGGGCCGGATTGCCGACTGGCAACCGGTGCCGCTGGTGATGGCGGCCGTGGGCGCGTCCGGTCCGGTGGATCAGCCTTTCTTCGATGAGGTGGTTGAGCGCATGCGCCAGTTGCTGCGTGCTGCCGGCCCGGTCGATGCCGTTTTCCTGTCGCAGCATGGTGCCGCCACGGCGACCGTTGATGTTGATCCGGATGGCACCGTGTTCCGTGCCGTACGCGAGATTGTCGGCGCGGATGTTCCGGTGGTTGCCACGCTGGACCTGCACGCCAATGTCAGCCCGGCCATGGTGGAGCTGGCAGACATCCTGGTGGCCTATCGCGAGAACCCGCATACCGACATGCCAGACCGCGGCGCCGATTGCGCCCGCCATCTGAAGGCCATGCTGGGCGGCATGAAACCGCATGCCGCCTTCGTGAAGCTGCCCTTCATTCCGCCCTCGACCAGCCAGAATACCAAGTCCGGCCCCTATGCCGATGTGATCGCCTATGGCCAGAAGCAGGTCGGCAATGGTGTGATTGATGTTTCCGTGTCATCGGGCTTCTCGCTGGGCGACACGCCGAAGAACGGCATGTCGGTGATCGTGACCGCGACCGACAAAAAGCAGGCCGCTGTCGTGGCCCGCGATGTCGCCGCTTACGCCTGGAGCCAGCGCCAGCGCTTCATCACCCACCTCACCAGCCTGGAGCGCTGCACCGAGATGGCACTGGCCTGCAGCCGTGATCCCGGCAAGCCCTCCCTGCTGTTTGCCGATGTCGCCGACAACCCGGGCGGCGGCGGACGCGGCAATACCAGTTTCATCCTGGCTGCCTTCCACAAGGCCGGCGTCGCCGGCTGCGCCATCGGCCCGGTATTCGATCCGCCGCTGGCAGCGGAGGCGTACAAGCTGGGTGTCGGCGCCACGTTCAACGCGCGCTTCAACCGCGATGAAACCACCACCTTCTCCGATCCTTTCATGGCAGAGGGCAAAGTGGTGGCACTGAGCGATGGCCTGTTTGTCGGCCGACGTGGCATGGCGGCCGGCCGCACGCTGGATATGGGGCCGGCCGCGCTGGTACAGGTCGGCGGCATCCAGGTGGTGGTGATGACCCATCGCCATCAGGCGCTCGATCCGATGTTCTTTGAGACCTTCGGGGTCGACATAACCAAGCTGCGCTGCCTGGTGGTGAAGTCGCGCGGCCATTTCCGCGCCGGCTTCGATATCTTCTTCCCCGATGACCGCATCATCGAGGTCGATGTGCCGGGCCTGACCACGCCGGTGCTGCAGAATGTGCCCTGGCGTCAGGTGCCTCGGCCGATCTATCCGCTCGATCCCGACATGACATGGGCGCCATAAAGCGCCCATTCTTTTAAAGAACATATTGGCAACTTTACGGTGGAATGATAAAATGCCCACTCATATTCATATATTCCAATCACTTATTCAGGCTTCACATTATGGAACAAATCAGGAATTCGTGCATCCCCGACGCCGAAACCGTATTCGGCCATCTGAACCGGGCCTTTGGCCTGGACGAGGCGATGCAGCCGTTCCTGCAGCATCGCTCGGTGCTGCAGCGCTACGACCTGGCCATCGACCTGGCCGCCCTGGAACAGGCCTGCCGTGCGGTGGTCAGCACCCACCGCCTGCGCGGCTTCCGCAATACGGCCGACGATGTGGCGGAGCCCGCTTATGGCTCGCTGTCGCTGACCCATAATCCGGATATCCCCGGCGATCCGCATGCCGCCACCCTGGGTTCGGCGCATCTGCGCAATGGCGAATACTTCTACGCCACCGCCATGACGCAGGCGCAAATGCCAAAGCAGAAAGGCGACTATTACGACAGTTACGGCTTCCGCGCGCTGACGCCAGCGGCACTGCATGGCGCGCTGGGCGAACTGATGTGCGGCTTCACCCTGCCGGTGATCCGCTCACGCCTCAGCGTAATCCCCGGCAACAACCCGGAAGCCATGAAAGACAGCTACGGCTGGCATCGCGACGAAAGCATCTTCCATAATCTGCGCATCAACATTCCGGTCTGGACCGCGCCGGAATACCTGCTCGAGATCGAAACCGAGCTCAGCGAACCTGAACCCGGCTCGGCAACTGCCCAGCGCCATCACCTGCGCCATGGCTTTGCCTGGTCGTGGGACACCAACATGCCGCACCGGGTTTTCGCCACGGCGCTGACTGCGCAATCGCGCTGTCATCTGGTGGTCGGGCTGGCGCCATGGTTCGACTATGATCCGGCGCTGGACGCCTGGTCACCCAACGCGCATTTCGGCCGCGTGCATCCTCATGACCTGATTGCCGAGGGACTGGCGCATCCGCTGATCCGCGCCAACGTCAGGCGTTGATCAGAACCACTTCATCTTGCGCAGCAGCCACACCTCGGCGATGAGCATGCCGACCGTGGTGGCGCAAATGGCGCCGAAAGCCCAGGGTTCGTCGGCAAACGGAATGCCGGCGACATTCACGCCGAGCAGGCCGGCAATCAGGCTGGGCGGCAGCAGAACCGCGGTCAGCGCCGTCAGGCGGTTGGTGGTCTGCGCGATCTGCTCGCTCATCAGCGTGGTCAGGTCTTCATGCAGGATGGTCAGGCGGTCGCGCAGGGAATCCAGCGTTTCCACGCTGCGCAGCACCTTGTCGGTCAGTTCGCGCAGGCGCTGGCGGTCGCGCGGCATGATCCAGACCGCGCCTGCCCCCTGCAGGCGGAACATGGCCTCACGCTGTGGCGCCATGTAGCGGCGCAGGGCGATCACCCGGCGGCGCATGTCGCTCAACTCGCCGCGCGCCTCGCGCACATCGCATTCCTCGATCTGGTGATCGAAGGCATCGACCTCGTCTTCCAGCTGCTCGAGGATCGGTTCGATATACTTGAAGACACGGCGGGCGATCTTGGTCAGCAGATGACCGACATGCAGCGGCCCCTGCCCCTCGCCCAGTTCCTCACGAATGTCGCGCAGGGCATGCAGGTAGTGATCCTTGTCACGCAGGGAGATCATGCGCGTCTCGTCGGCCCAGAGATGGATCGGCACCAGGTCGAGCGTATTTTCATGCGGATCGCGATTGACCCCGCGCAGCACCGCGATCAGGCCAGAGGCCATTTCCTGGATGCGCGGGCGCGACTCCTCGGCCAGCAGCGCATCGCAGACCACCATGTCCAGCCCGCTTTCCTCGCGCAGCCATTTGGCCGCCGTTGGATCGTCGCGTTCCAGATGCACCCAGATCACGCCCTGGGCCGGCCGCCAGTGGCGCACCTCATCCCAGCCGACCTCGCGCGCACCGCCGGAGCCGTCCATGATAAGGGCGAAGCGCAGGCCAGGATGCTGGCCGTAAATCAATCCACGCTGCTGGTCCATGCGTCCCCCGACTCTACGCCCGTCCGCTGAGCAGACTCAGTCGGAGCGAGCTCAGCCGTAACGGTCTTCCTTCCACGGATCGCCGGTATTGTGATAGCCGCGCACTTCCCAGTAGCCCGGCGCATCGCGATCCAGAAACGCGATATGCTTAACCCACTTCGCCGATTTCCAGAAATAGAATTGCGGCATCACGATTCGCACCGGTCCGCCATGCTCGCGGGTCAGCGGCGACCCCTCCCAGGAATGCGCCAGCAGCACGTCGGAGGCGGCAAACATCTCCAGCGTCACATTGGTGGCATAGCCGTCATAGGACTGAAACACGACGTGTTTCACCTCGGACCGCGGTTTCACCAGCTTGAGGAAATCGCGCGCCAGCACACCGGACCAGCGGTTGTCGTAGCGCGACCAGGCGGTGACGCAATGGATGTCGGAAACGCTGTCGCTCTGCGGCAGGTCGAGGAAATCGTTCCAATCCAGCTTGACCGGCTTCTCGACCATACCGCCAGCGGTGAGTTGCCAGCGGTCGAGCAGAATATTGGGCTGCACGCCAAGGTCGAGCACCGGCCAGTCGCGGGTCAGGCGCTGGCCCGGCGGTAGCCGGCGCTTGTCGGGGGACGAGGTTTCTCCGGTCAGCAGCCGACCATCCTTGGCCCATTGCTGCTTGGAGGCGATCAGCTTGTCTTTGATCTGGCCGAGCAGCCCGGGTTTGTACTCGTCGCTCATCGCCTCGCCTCCGTCAGTGAAGCTATTCCTTGGTCTTCAGCAACCGGTGCTGCTCGCGTTTCCAGTCGCGCTCCTTCTCGGTCGCGCGCTTGTCGTGCAGCTTCTTGCCGCGTGCCAGCGCCAGCTTCACCTTGGCCCGGCCGCGCTCGTTGAAATATATGGTGAGCGGCACCAAAGTCACGCCGCCACGCTTCAGCGCGCCGATCATCTTGTCGATCTCGCGATGCTTGAGCAGCAGCTTGCGCTGCCGCCGCGGCTCATGATTGAAGCGGTTGGCGCCGTGATACTCCGGAATATGCGAGTTGATCAGCCAGATCTCGCCGCCCTGCTCCGCCGCATAGGCGTCCTGGATGCTGGCGCGACCATCGCGCAGGCTTTTCACCTCCGAACCGACCAATGCCACACCGGCATCGAAGGTCTCGTCCAGATGATAGTCGTAGCGCGCCCGGCGGTTTTCAGCCACCGTGCGCGGTTGCTGGGCCATGTAGCCTTACTTCTTCTTTTTCTTGCCGGCCTTGGCCTTGGACGCAGACTTGCCGCCCTTGGCCTTCGGTCCGGTCAGGCCGAGCTGCTTGACCAGCGCCTTGACGCGATCCGTGGTCGCCTTGCCCGGCTTCACCAGCGGCAGACGCACCTCATCAGAACAGATGCCCAGCATGGCGGCCGCATATTTCACCGGACCGGGGCTGGTCTCGGCGAACAGCGCGCTGTGCAGCGGCATCAGCTTTTCCTGTATCGCCAGCGCCTTGGCATGGTCGCCGGCAAGGCTGGCTTCCTGCATCTGCGACACCAGCTTCGGTGCGATATTGCCGGTCACCGAAATGCAGCCGGTGCCGCCATGGGCGTTGAAGGCCAGCGCGGTGGTGTCGTCGCCATCCAGCTGGCAGAACTTCGCCCCAGAGGCGATACGCTGCTTCAGCGGACGTTCGATATTGCCGGTGGCATCCTTCACACCGCGGATGCGCGGCAGCTTGGACAGCGTCGCCATGGTTTCGACCGACATGTCGATCACGCAGCGCGGCGGGATGTTGTAGATGAAGATCGGAATCTTGGTGGCGTCGTGGATCGCCTTGTAATGGGCATACAGGCCGGCCTGGGTCGGCTTGTTGTAATAGGGCGTCACGATCAGGGCGGCATCGGCACCGGCCTCCTGGGCATGCAGGGTCAGCTCGATCGCCTCGTCGGTCGAATTCGAGCCGGTGCCGGCCATCACCGGGACGCGGCCATGGGCAGCCTCGATGCAGATTTCGACCACGCGCTTGTGCTCATCATGGCTGAGCGTCGGGGATTCGCCGGTGGTGCCGACCGGCACCAGACCGTGCGTGCCCTGGGCAATCTGCCATTCGACGAAATCGCCGAATGCTTTCTCGTCCACTTGCCCCTTCTTGAACGGGGTGATGAGTGCGACGAACGAGCCCTTGAACATGGTAGTTCCTTTACCTTTGCGCGTTACCAAACGGATGTGCCGCGACCTTACTCGCGCCGGCTGCCCCCATCAAGGGTAAGCCGTGCTTTTGCCTGGGCCGGCAGACTGCTATCATCTATCTGGAATTGCGAAAGATTCGCCGTGCTGCTGGATTGTACCAATTGTCACTCTGATGCCTGGAGACGGGGCCTGACCGTGGCCCTGACAGCCGGGCTTGTGCTCGCCTTGAGTGTTCCAGCCCTGGCGCGCCAGCCGCTGCCCGAGGCAAAGCCCTCCCCCGAGCTGGCCTCGACCTCCACTGCCATCCCGGTCCCCTCTCCCAAACCCCGGCGCGGCACCCCGCCAGCCAAGCCAGAGCAGACCAAGCTGCCGGCCCAGAATGAGATTCTCAGCGCGAACGATCGCGAGATCGGCCGCAAGGCCCTGCAGGAAGCCGCCGCCAATCGTTTCGATGCCGCCCGGCGCATCGCCGCCACGGCACGGGAACCGATGATCGCCCAGCTGACCCGCTGGCTGTGGCTGCAAACCGCCAACAGCGGTGCCAGCTTCGACGAGATCACCACCTTCATCGAGACCAAGCCGGACTGGCCGGCCCGCGAGGCCCTCTTGCGACGCGCCGAGGAAGCCATCGACGGCTCAACCGGCGATGGCCGCATCATCGCCTGGTTCGACGCCCATCCGCCGGAAACCGGCCTTGGCCTGCTGCGCCTGGGTGAAACGCTGCTGCGCCTCGGTCGCGAGAAAGACGCCTTCCCGGTGATGCGCCGCGCCTGGGTCGACGGCAATCTGGCGCTGCGCGATGAAAAGGTGCTCTGGGCGGAATTCGGCCATCGCTTCAGCGCAACCGACCACGCCGCACGCACCGATCGCCTGCTGTGGGATGGCAATATCGAAGCCGCCCGCCGCATGCTGCCGCGTCTGGATGCCGATGCCCGCCAGCTGGCCGAAACCCGGATCGCGCTGGCTAACAATGTCGCCGGCGCCGAGAAACTGGTTGCGGGTCTACCGGCGCATCTACGAGACGATGGCGGTCTGAACTACGACCGCCTGCGCTGGCAACGCAAGCGCGGCATGGACGATGTGGTCGAAGCCCTGCTCTACAACGCACCCGATGACCTTGGCCGGGCCGAGAAATGGTGGGTCGAGCGACATTTTCGCGCCCGCAAGGCCATGGCCGAAGGCCGCATTTCGGAAGCCTACCGCCTGGCCGCCGGTCATGGTGTGAAAGGCGGCGCTGCGATGGCCGATGCCGAATGGCTGGCCGGCTGGATCGCCCTGCGCCTGCTGCAGGAGCCGAAGGCAGCCCTCAAGCATTTCACCGCGCTGCAGGATGCCGTGCGCTTCCCGGTCAGCCTGTCGCGGGCCGCCTACTGGCTCGGTCGCACGCATAAAGCCCTGGGCGACGCAGAACAGGCGCGGCACTGGTACAGCCAAGCTGCCCGACATGGCACCACCTTCTACGGCCAGCTCGCGGCCCATGAGCTGGACGCGAAAAGTCCGCTCGACCTGCCTGACCCGATCCAGCCGACACCGGATGCCGTGAAGCATTTCCAGCGCCGTGAAGTGGTGCGCGCAGCGCAGATACTGGTCGAACTGGACATGGAGGAGCGGTTGCGGCCCTTCATCATGCGGCTGGTCAATACAGCCAGCACGCCTGAAGAGCATAAACTGGTGGCGCAGCTTGCCCGCAACCTGCGTCGCGTCGACCTCGCGATCGCCTCCAGCAAGCGTTCGGCGCGACAGGGCGTGATCCTGGTGCAGGAAGCCTATCCGCTGGTCGAACCGATGCTGCGCGTGGACGAACCGGAAACCGCGCTGGTGCTTGCACTCGCGCGGCAGGAAAGCGAATTCAACCAGACCGCCGTTTCGCCCGCAGGCGCCCGCGGCCTGATGCAGCTGATGCCGGCCACGGCCAAGGGTGTTGCCAAAGACATGAAGCTCGGCTTCGACCAGGGCCAGTTGACACAGAACGCATCGTACAATGTCCGCCTCGGCTCGTTTTACCTGAAGGGGCTGCTGCAGAACTGGGACAACAACTACGTTCTGGCCCTGGCTGGCTATAATGCTGGCGAGGCCCGCGTACGCCGCTGGATCAAGGACTGGGGCGATCCGCGCCAACCCAATGTCGATGTGATCGACTGGATCGAACTGATCCCCTTCTCGGAGACCCGGAATTACGTGCAGCGTGTGCTGGAGGGCGTGCAGATTTACCGCACCCTGCTGCACAGCCAGCCCGGCACCATCGACCGCATGTATACCGATATGCGCGGCCTGCCGCGGCAGGCCTGCAGCAGCGCGCCCTGCTGATCCATGACAGCGCCGATGGGAATCAAGGCCTGCCTGTTTGATGCCTATGGCACGCTGTTCGATGTCAGCGCGGCGGCGCGCGCATTGGCCGACGACATCGGGCCGCAGTGGCAGCCGCTGGCCGACACCTGGCGGATCAAGCAGTTGAACTATTCATGGCTGCGCAGCCTGATGGGCGCCCATGTCGATTTCTGGCAGGTGACGGCCGATGCATTGGACTATGCGCTGGATGCGCATGGGGTGAATGGGCCTGGCATGCGGCAACGCCTGCTCGATTTGTACTTCAACCTGGCCTGTTATCCCGAAGCGCCTGCGATGCTGCGCCAGCTCAAGGCTGCCGGACTGGTGACCGGTATCCTGTCGAATGGAGCGCCGGCCATGCTGGAGGCCGCCTGTCGCTCGGCCGGGATTGCCGATCTGATCGACCATCTGATTTCGGTTGAGGAGGTCGGTATCTACAAGCCCGATCCGCGCATCTACCGGCTGGCGATGGAGCGTCTGGTCCTGCCCGCCGCGGCAATAGCCTTTCACAGCAGCAATGGCTGGGATATTCACGCCGGCAAGCGCGCCGGCTTTTTCGCGATCTGGATCAACCGCAGCGGCCAGCCGGCCGAACGCCTGCCCAATCCGCCCGATGCAGTTCTGCGCAGCCTGAGCGATGTGCCGGCTGTGCTGGGGGTGGCCGCTTGAGCAATCCGGGCTTCAGCGAGCACACATTCCATAGCCATGATGGCCTGCGGCTCTATTACCGCGACTATGGTGATCGCCTGGCAAACCGTACCCCATTGCTGTGTCTGACCGGGCTGACGCGGAATTCCAACGACTTCCACGAATTCGCAACACGACATGCGGCCACGCGGCGGGTGATCTGCCTGGATTACCGGGGGCGCGGCCGCTCGGCCTACGACCCCGATCCGATGCATTACGAACCCGCCGTCTATCTCAATGACATCCAGCATCTGCTGGCCGTGACACATGTGTCGCGCGTCATTGTCATGGGCACGTCGCTGGGGGGCATTCTGACCATGGCGCTGGGCACCGCCGTGCCTACACTGATGGCAGCTGCAATTGTCAACGACATCGGCCCCGATGTGAAGGAAGACGGTCGCCAGCGGATTGCCGGCTATGTCGGCCACGCATTGCGCCCCTCATCCTGGGATGATGCCATCGTGCATCTGCAGCAGAATTATATCGGAGCCTATCCCAAACTCGATACCGCCGGCTGGCAACGGATCGCGCGCGGCACATTCACCGAGGACAAGTCTGGCGGTGGACTGAAACTGGATTATGACCTGAACATCGCTACAGCGCTCAAGGCCCAGGCCAGACAACCGCTGCCCGACCTCTGGCCGATGTTCCGCAGCCTTCGACCGCTGCCCCTGCTCGCCCTGCGCGGCGCACTGTCGGATATCCTGACCGCCGACACTTTCGTGCGCATGAAGCGCGAACATGCCGGGATGATTGCTGTCACCGTGCCCGATGTCGGCCATGTCCCCATGCTGGACGAACCAGCTGCTGAAACCGCCATCGACGCCTTTCTCGCAGACCTGTAACCCTGCAGCCTGCATGCTATAATCCGGCGGTCCGCTGCCGGGTTATCGGGGTCCGGCGGCCTCCCTCTATAGCAACAGAGAGCCACCGATGAACGCGCCTGCCAAACTGCCTGTCCTGCCCACCGTCAGCGACGTTGAGGATGCCGCCCGCCAACTGCGCGGCATTGCCGTCCGCACACCCCTGCTCGAAAGCCAGTTCCTCAACGAGCGCCTGGGCGGCCGGCTGCTGGTCAAGGCGGAACCTTTGCAGGTAAGCGGGTCGTTCAAGTTCCGCGGTGCCTATAACCGGATCAGCCGCCTGAATGCCGATGAACGCAAGCGCGGTATCGTCGCCTTCTCGTCGGGCAACCATGCCCAGGCCTGTGCCTGGGCCGCCAAGCTCTGCGGTACGCCGGCCGTCATCGTGATGCCCAGCGACGCCCCCAAAATCAAGATCAGCAACACGCGCGCCTATGGCGCCGAGGTGGTGCTTTACGATCGTCACAACGAAGACCGTGAAGCCATCGGCCGGCGGTATTCCGACGAGCGCGGCATGATCCTGGTGCCGCCGTTCAACGATCCGCATATCATCTGCGGCCAGGGCACCACCGGCCTGGAGATCGCCGCGCAATGCGCCGAACGCGACATCAAGCCTGATGCGGTGCTGGCGCCGGCCTCCGGCGGCGGCCTGATCTCGGGCATCGCGCTGGCGATCAAGGACCGCCTGCCGGCAACGGATGTGTATTGCGCCGAACCGGATCAGTTCGACGATATCGACCTCTCGCTCAAGGCCGGCAAGATCACCAGCCATGCCGGCAAGGGCAACACCTTCTGCGACGCGTTGATGGCACCGCATCCGGGCGACATCACCTTCGGCGTGATGAGCGCCAATCTGAAGGGCGCGGTTTCCGCCACCGATGCCGAAGTCGAAACCGCCATGGCAACCGCCTTCAACTATTTCAAACTGGTGGTCGAACCCGGTGGTGCAGCAGCCCTGGCCTCGGTGCTGAACGGCAAGGTTCCGTGCGCTAACCGCACGGTGGTTGCTGTCTGTTCCGGTGGAAATGTTGACTCCGCACTTTACTCCGCCATCATCGCCCGCACGCCGCCGGTCTGAACCCTGGCGGCGTTTGTTCCACTCGGCCGAGAGACCCTAGGGAGAGACATATGACCGAGGCATTCATCTGTGACGCCATCCGCACGCCCGTTGGCCGCTATGGCGGTTCACTGTCCAGCGTGCGCGCCGACGATCTCGGCGCAGTGCCCATCAAGGCGCTGATGCAACGCAATCCGACGGTCGACTGGCAGGCCATCGACGACGTGATCTATGGCTGCGCCAACCAGGCCGGCGAGGACAACCGCAACGTTGCCCGCATGGCCCTGCTGCTGGCCGGTCTGCCGGAAAAGGTTCCCGGCGCCACCGTCAACCGCCTGTGCGGTTCGGGCCTGGAGGCTGCCGGCGCCGGTGCGCGCGGCATCAAGACCGGGGAAATGGATCTGGTGATCACCGGCGGCGTGGAAAGCATGAGCCGCGCGCCTTTCGTGATGGCCAAGGCGGAAAGCGCGTTTTCGCGCACGGCCGAAATCCATGACACCACCATCGGCTGGCGCTTCGTCAACAAGCTGATGAAGCAGAAGCATGGCGTCGATTCCATGCCGGAAACGGCAGAGAACGTGGCCGAGCAGTATCAGATCAGCCGCGCCGACCAGGATGCCTTCGCCCTGCGCAGCCAGCAGAAGGCGCTGAACGCCATCAAGCTCGGCCTGTTCGAGGCCGAGATCACCTCGGTCTCCATCCCGAGCCGCAAGGGTGACCCGGTGGTGGTCGACCGTGACGAGCATCCCCGCGATACGACACTGGAAGCCCTGGCCAAGCTGCCGACGCCGTTCCGCCAGGGCGGTACGGTCACGGCGGGCAATGCCTCGGGCGTCAATGACGGCGCCGCGGCCCTGATCCTGGCATCCGAAGCGGCCGCCAAGAAGCATGGCTTGACGCCGCGCGGCCGCATCATCGCGACCGCGAGCGCCGGCGTGCCGCCGCGCATCATGGGCATCGGCCCGGTGCCGGCGACTGAAAAGGTGTTGGCCAAGGCCGGTCTGAGCATCCGCGACATGGATGTGATCGAGCTGAACGAAGCCTTTGCTGCCCAGGCTCTGGCAGTTCTGCGCCAGCTCAATGTGCCTGACGACGCCACCTATGTGAATCCGAATGGCGGCGCCATCGCCATCGGTCATCCGCTGGGCATGAGCGGTGCGCGCCTGATCACCACGGCGCTAAACCATCTGGAGCGCACCGGTGGCCGCTATGGCCTGTGCACCATGTGCATCGGCGTCGGCCAGGGCATTGCCATGGTGATCGAGCGCGTCTGATCCAGACCTGCTCTATGAATCAAAAGGGCCGCCTGATGGCGGCCCTTTCTTTTTTGATCAGTTGGTTTTGTAACCGATACGGAAGCCGCCCCAGTGGCGACCCTGCACCACGATTGGTGCCGACATATCCTTCATCAGCACGAAGACGCCGCCACCCATGTCGCGACGATAGCACTGCAGCAGGTAGGATTTGACGTTACGGCCGCAGGCAAGGCCGACAGGATCGTTGAACAGACGGCGATTGCGCGAATTGGCCGTGTTCCAGACCGGATCATTGCCCTGCGGCTGGCAGTATTTCTGGTTATGGGTCGGGATGAAGCCATTCCGGTCGATGGCGACACAGAAGGTGATGTCGGCATTGGAGCCTAACAGCGACTCCTGGATAGATGGCAGCACCGCATCAGTGAATTTCACAAAGCGGGTCATGTATTGCTGCGGATTGGTGCCCTTGATCGGCGCATAGTTTTCATCGAACAGATCATCCATGCCGATTTCGCCACGTCGCACCGCCTCCTCGAAGGCTTCGCTGATCCGTGCCGCCCCGGCCTGTGCCGTCAGCAGCAGCGGACGGTCCACCGTGGTGGTGACAAAAGCGATCTGGGTGGCCAGATTGGCGACCTGCTGGTCGATATCCTGAATGGCCTTGCCGGTACGCTGCACCACGGCCAGATAGCCACGCGTCGCTGCGTTGATTTCGGTGATTGAGCCCGTTACGGCATTGACCCGTCCGGACTGGTCGGTGCTGGCCTGCTCGATCTCGTCGAGTTGCTGGCCCATCGAATCAATCGCCTCGACGATTCCGTTCAGCACCTTGCCGGTTTCGCTCACCAGGGTGACGCCGGATTTCACCTTGTCATCGGATTGCTTGATGATGGCGCCGATATCCTTGGAGGCATTGGCCGAACGCTGGGCCAGCGCCCGCACTTCCTGCGCCACCACGGCGAAGCCCTTGCCAGCCTCGCCCGCACGCGCCGCCTCAACCGAAGCATTCAGTGCCAGCAGATTGGTCTGGAACGCGATTTCGTTGATCAGCGATGTGATCTCGGAAATGCGATGCGACATTTCCGCCATCTCGTTCATGGCCTCCACCGAACGGCGTACCACCAGCACGCCGTTTTGCGCCGCGGCGCGGGCCTGCTCGGCGCGCTGGCTGGCGCGCTTGGCTGCGGCCTCGTTGGCGCGCGCCGCCTCGCTCAGCGCCGCAGCATCTCCCGCCGTACGATCAAGGCTGTCTGACTGTGCCTCAGCGCTCTCCGCCAGCCCCTTGGCCTCCCGGTTGAGCTGCACCGATGCACTGGAAATTGAATTCGCCGCCTGCACAATAGTGCCGATAACGCCACCCAGGCGTTCGGCAGCCTGCACGGTGCCCTCGCGGATCACCGCGAAATCGCCGCTATAGCTGTTGTCCATGCCGGTTGAAAGGTCGCCTTCGGCCATGCGGCTGAACAGCTCTTTCAGGTCACTGACAACCCCGTCCAGGGTTTCTGCCATATGGTTGAAGCGCTCGGCCAGGTGATGCGACTCTGCCTCACCCTCATGCGCCGAAACCCGTCGGTTGAGAATGCCCTTGTCGATATCGCCGCAAAGCGCCGCGATTTCGCCAATCACGGCACTGTCGGCGCGCCGCAACTCTGCAAGCTCGGTTTCGCAATCGGCCAGACGTCGTTCCAGGGCCTCCCGGCGCGCAGTCTCATCGTTCCAGCGGCGCGACAGATCCTGCAGCGGCTCACGCAGGTTGCCCGGCGCATCGCCAATCCGCATGGCGGACCCCGGCCAACCGCGCAGCAGTTCAATCACCGCGCCACTGCCCCCTGCCAGCGACCCGATCATCACGCCGCCCAAAAGCAGGACGGCGAGGCCAGCGACAATCGCCACGGTGGGATCGCCACCGGCACGGCTGGCCATCCAGATCCAGCCTGATGCCGCAACTGCCAAACACATAATTGCCAGGCCAACTCTTAGACCCGCTGGCAGATTGGAAAACACTCGCATCACTCCTCCCCGCCTCCGGAATTTGCATCCCGAACCCGCGACGCGCCCTGTTATCCGGGCCGTTCGCTTTTTCCCTGTTGGGGTAAGTGTAGCGTAACGCCTACCCGGTTGTGCAGGATGTCGTTGTATTCTAGGCCCTTTATCCACCTCTACTTTAGTCGAAATTTTGTCCCCTGCCGAAACGTCAGGTTGGACATGCCCCGCATTCATCGTCCCGTCACACGGGCAGGCTAACCATCTGGCGGATCTGCTCAGGTCCGATTCTCAGGAGTTACGCCATGCCCCAGCACGCCCCCACCGGCCTCAGCCGCAGCGAAGCCTATGAACAATCACAAGATATCGGGATCAACCCCAGCGGGAACGATACGATCGCCGATGTCATTAACCATAGATATCACCGCCGCGATGTGCTGAAGGGGCTGCTGGCCGGCACCGCCATCGCCGGATTGGGCACTGCCGGCATCGGCGTAGCACTGGGCGACCAGGCGCAGGCCCAAACGGCCGCACCCCGCTTCACGTTCACCGAGATCAGCCATGGTGTCGACCGCACCCACCATGTCGCCCCCGGCTACGATGCAGACATCCTGATCCGCTGGGGCGACGCAGTCGCGCCGGATGCGCCGGCTTTTGATCCGCAGCGCCAGACCGCTGCCGCGCAGCTGAAGCAGTTCGGCTACAACAACGACTTCATCGGTTACCTGCCGCTACCGATGGGCAGCACGAATTCCAACCGCGGCCTGCTGTTCATCAATCATGAATATACCAATGAAGAGGTCATGTTCCCCGGCATCGGCCGGCAGGATGTCAAGGACAAGCTGTTCAAGGACATGACCCGCAATCTGGTCGAGATCGAGATGGCCGCGCACGGTGCCAGCATCATCGAGATCGAACGCAGCGAAGCTGGAAAATGGGCTGTTGTGGCCGGCAGCCGCTATGCGCGTCGCATTGATGGCGGCACCACCATGATGGAGCTGACCGGCCCCGCCGCTGGTCACGCGCGGATGAAGACGAAGGCCGATCCAAGCGGTGCACGCGTCGCCGGCATGCTCAACAATTGCGCGGGGGGCATAACGCCCTGGGGGACGGTTCTCACCGCCGAGGAAAATTTCCACGGTTACTTCTGGGGCAAGATGGAGGCCGGCCATCCCGAGGAGCGCAATCACAAGCGCTACGAGGTGCCCGGCAACTGGTATAACTGGGGTCAGTATTTCGAGCGGTTCGATGTGACCAAGGAACCGAACGAGGCGAACCGCTTCGGCTGGATGGTGGAAGTCGATCCTTACGATCCGCAATTCGTGCCGAAGAAGCGCACTGCACTGGGCCGCTGCAAGCACGAAGGCGCGGCCGTGATCGTCAACAGCGATGGCCGCGTGGTGCTGTATTCGGGCGACGATGAACGCTTTGAGTATGTCTACCGCTTCGTCTCGGCACGGCGCTACAACGCCAATGATCGCCGCGCCAATCTCGGCCTGCTCGACGAGGGCATCCTGTCGGTGGCGAAGTACAATGCCGATGGTTCGGTGGACTGGCTGCCGCTGGTCTTCGGTCAGGGTCCGCTGACCACTGCCAACGGCTTTAGCAGCCAGGCCGATGTACTGATCGAAACCCGCCGTGCGGCCGACCTGCTCGGTGCCACCAAGATGGACCGGCCGGAAGACATCGAGATCAACCCGGTCACAGGCAAGGTCTATGTCATGCTGACCAACAACAGCCGACGCAAGGCCGACCAGCTCGATGCCGCCAATACCCGTGCCGCCAATGAATGGGGCCAGGTACTGGAAATGACACCGCCGGGCGGCGATCATGCCGCGCAGAAGGCCGGCTGGTCCCTGCTGGTGCAGGGCGGCAACCCGGCCGATCCCAAGACGGGTGCGAAATTCCACCCCCAGACCAGCAGGAACGGCTGGTTTGCCTGCCCGGATAATGCGGCTGTCGATCCGCAAGGGCGGCTTTGGATCACCACCGACCAAGGCGAGGCCTGGGAGAAGGCCAGTGGCACCGCTGATGGCGTCTGGGCACTGGAAACCGAAGGGCCCAATCGCGGCCTGGGCAAGATGTTTTTCCGCGTTCCGGTCGGTGCCGAAATGTGCGGCCCCTGTTTCACCCCGGATGGCAGAACCTTCTTCGTCGCCGTGCAGCATCCCGCGACCGATGGTGGCGAGAAATTCACCAGCAGCGGCAAAGGTTCAACCTTCGAGGACCCCGCCACCCGCTGGCCTGATTTCCAGCCCGGCATGCCACCGCGGCCTTCCGTGGTGGTGATCACCAAGCGCGATGGTGGCCTGGTCGGCAGCTGAACCGCATGCCGGCCTGTGCACAGTCACCAGCCTGATGGTGTACAGGCCGCGCCCTGCCCGATATAACCGCGATTGCCCGCATCGCGGGCATTCAGGCTAGAGCTATACGGCCTGCGGATCGGGGGAACGGCACGGAATGGCAAAGGCCGACGACAAGCCAAAGTTCATCAAAGCGTCGCAGGCACTGCGACAACGCGCGGTGAACAATCACACCGGTCTCGATTTGACCCTGACCGACGAGGTACGCGGACGCATCGAACAGGTGATCGGCGAGTCTGCCGATGCTTTCTCCAAGGACGTGCTGGAAAAGCTGCGCGAAATGCGGATGCAGGTGAAGGCGGCAGAAGACGATTCACTGTCGCGCATCTTCATCCTGACCACGATCGCCGAGCTGGCGTTCGACATCAAAGGCATGGGCGGTACGTTCGGCTATCCCCTGCTCAGCCATCTGGCCAAGTCGCTGAAGGATTTCATCACCGATCTGGCGCTGCCCAACGAAGCCCAGCTCGAAGTCATCAGCATCCATGTCGATGCCATGTATGTGGTTCTGGCCCAGGGCATTCACGGCAATAGCGAAAAGCTGCAGAAAGACCTGCTGGACAACCTCGGGATTGCCATCAGCAAGGTGCGTGATCCGGTATAATCCTGCGAAATTAACCAATTTCACCTACACTTCGATAACCTTTTACCCGCACCCTGCCTGGCATGAGCTCTGATGCAGAAATCTGGCGCACGGCCCGAGACCTGATCGCCGATTATGGCGCCCGGGGCGCCGAAGCCCATGCCAACCGCCAGCTGGCCGAAATGACGGTGGGCAACAATTTCGTTGGCATGCTGGTCTGGCGGCGCATCATCCGCGCCCTGAAGAACCTCAGCAAGCCGGCGAGAGCCGGCGGCAGTCCGGCCGCTTCTCGCCGCCGCTGAAAATTTCAGAACGTATTGTCGCCTAGTTTTTCTTGTCGTTGAGCACGACGGGCAATCCGCGCGAGCCATCAATCAGCGCACCGCGCAAATCGGCATCGGTGAGATTGGCATACATCAGATTGCAATCCCGCATGTCCGAGCAGATCAGCTTGGCACCATGCAGATTGGCATTCGACAGATTGGCCTGACGCAGATCGGCACCGTTGAGGTTGGCCTGCACCAGATGCGCGCGTGACAGATACCAGCCCGACATGATGGCGCGACGGCCTTTATGGCCATCGGTATCGATCCAAGTCTGATGATCCTGCACCACCTGCTCCAGCACTTCCGGCGGCACTTCCTTGGGTATCCGCGCGCCGCTGCCTTGCAACTGCGGCAGCAGTTCGGGCGGGAAATCAGCCAGATTGAAATTCGCATTGTGCAGCTTGGTGTTCTTGAACTGCACATTGCTGAGGGTCGAATAGGAAAAATCAGCACCTTCCAGATCGGCGCCCTCAAGGATGCAGCCGTCCAGGATGGCGCCTACGAAAGATGCGCCCAGCAGCTTGGCCTGGGTCAGATTGGTGTTGTGCAGTGTGGTATCGCTCAGCGAGACCACACCGCCCTTGCCATGAGGCGGCACCGGCGGATCGGTCATCGGTCGCATATCGGCATTCTCGAAGCGCGTACCCTTGAGGATCGCGCGCGACAGATCGGCACCACGCAGGTTGGCCCAGACAAAGCGCGCGTTGGTGAGATCCGCGCCGGAAAAATCGCAGCCGGTGAGCACCGCCTGACTGAAATCGGAATTGCGCAGATCGGCACAATAGAAGCGGCAGCCACGGAACACCGTGCGCTGCAGGTTCATGCCAACCAGCTTGATCCCGGTAAGATCGGCGCCCACCAGCGTGAGCTGCTTGCCGCGGGTCAGCTTACCCAGACGGCCGGACAGGAATTCACCATGCGCTTTGATCTGATCGTACAGATCATCTGGCCAGGAGGTATGGGTATCGCCGGTCGTCATGTTTCCATCCGCGGGCCGGCCGGCGGGCCGGATTTTTGATAAGGATGGATTGTTAACGGGCGGAATTCAAGAAAGTGTTAACGGATGGTTGCTGGCTGGGCCCGGTAGGTACCGCCCAGACGAGCATAATGTGCTGCAGTTTCAGTGATATTCCGCAATTCCGCCTCGTCCAGCCGGCGCATCAGCCTGGCCGGCCGACCGGCCCAGAGTTCGCCGCTGGCAATGGTCTTGCCCGGTGTCAGCAACGCACCGGCGGCCAGCATGCCCCGGCTCTCGATCACGCAGCCGTCCATCACTGTGGCCTGCATGCCGACAAAGCAGTTGTCCTGCAGCGTGCAGCCATGCACCAGAGCCAGATGGCCGATGGTGACACCAGAGCCGATCAGCGTGGCGAATTTGGCCCGCGTGACATGCACCACGCTGCCATCCTGAATGTTGGTGTCGCTGCCGATACGGATGCTGTTGACGTCGCCGCGGATGGTGACACCGAACCAGATCGAGCTGCGCGCGCCGATCTCGGTATCGCCGATCACGGTGGCATTCGGCGCGACAAAGGCATCCGGCGCGATGGCCGGATGCTTGTCGCCGAACGGCAGGATCAAGGTCACGGGAACAGAGCGATCTGTTCCAGCCCCATCGTCTCCGGCAGGCCGTACATCACATTGAAGTTCTGCACCGCCTGGCCGCTCGCACCCTTCATCAGGTTGTCGATCACCGAGAACAGCATGGCACGGCCCTTCACCCGATCGGCAAACACGCCGATATGGCAGGCATTGGTGCCACGCACATGGCGGGTCTGCGGCGACACACCCTGCGGCACAATCTGCACGAAGGGCTCTTCGGCATAGCGCTGCACCAGGGTGGCCCGCAGGTCATCGGCGCTGACGCCGGGCTGCATCTTCACATAGATGCTGGACAGCATGCCCCGGTTCATCGGCATCAGATGCGGGGTAAAGTTGACCACGATGGGCCGCCCGGCGGAATCCGACAGGATCTGCTCGATCTCGGGGCCATGCCGGTGCGAACCGATCCCGTAGGCATGCGTGCCCTCGGCGGCCTCGCAATAGAGCGAGCCCTCCTTGAGCGCACGGCCGGCACCCGACACGCCGGACTTGGCGTCGATCACGATATCGTCGGCATCGATCTGGCCGGCTTCCAGCAGCGGCATCAGCGGCAGCTGCACCGAAGTCGGATAGCAGCCCGGATTGGCCACCAGCCGCGCCTTGGCCACCTGGCTGCGATACATCTCGGTCAGGCCGTAAACCGCCTCGTCCTGCAGCTTCGGAGCCCGGTGCTCATGGCCATACCACTTGGCGTATTCGTCCAGGTTGCGCAGCCGGAAGTCCGCCGACAGATCGACGATCTTGAGATGGTCCGGCAGGCCGGCAATCACCTCCTGCGTGGTGCCATGCGGCAGGGCACAGAAGACGGCGTCCACGCCGCTCCAGTCCACTTCCTTGATGGTCACCAGCTTGGGCAGGCCAAGGCCGAGAAACTGCGGGAAGACCGTCTCGATCCCCTCGCCGGCCTTCCGGTCGGCAGTCAGGGCGACCACCCGGACGCGCGGATGGCGCAGGACCAAGCGGAGCAGTTCCGCACCGGTATACCCGCTGGCACCCAAAATCGCGACCCGAATGGCATCCGTGGCCATGTCGACCTCCTAGAAAAGATGAGCCTAAAAGACGGAGATGGGTATAACGCGCCAGCCGGCTGGTTCAACTGCTAAATTGACACCCTTAAACCCGGAATTGTCCTACCAAATCGGCCAAATCCTGGGCCTGCCGGGCCATCGCCTGGGCCGAAGCCGTGGTCTGTTCGACCAGGGCGCCGTTGCGCTGGGTCATCTCGTCCATATTGGCGACCGCGGTGTTGACCTCTTCCAGACCGACCGCCTGCTCGCGGCTGGCGGACGAAATCTCGCCGATGATATCGGCCACTTTTTTCACCGCCGAGACAATCTCGGTCAGTGAACTGCCGGCCTGGTTGACCAGCGCCGCCCCAGTCTTGACCTGGCTGTTGGAGGCCTGGATCAGCGTCTTGATCTCCTTCGACGCATCAGCCGAGCGCTGTGCAAGGGCGCGCACCTCCTGCGCCACCACGGCGAAGCCCTTGCCGGCTTCACCGGCGCGGGCAGCTTCGACACTGGCATTCAGTGCCAGCAGGTTGGTCTGGAAGGCGATCTCGTCAATCAGCCCGACGATATCGGAGATTTTCTGTGCGCTGCCCTCGATCTGGGTCACGGCAGTGACCGCGTCGGCCACCACCTGACCGCCCTTCTGTGCCGTATCGCGTGCCGTCACCGCCAGCTTGTTGGCGGCTTCGGCATTGTCGGCGTTCTGCTTCACCGTTGCGGTGATCTGGTGCATCGAGGCTGCCGTCTGCTCCAGGCTGGCCGCCTGCTGCTCGGTACGCCCGGCAAGATCGTTGCTGCCGGTCGAAATCTCCGCGGCCGCATCACGGACAGTCGATGCCGCAGCCGTGACCTTGCCCACGGTCTCCGACAACTGCTGCGCGCTGCGATTGGCATCCTGTTTCAAGCGGTCGAACACACCCTCGTAGCTGGCGTCAATGCGATGCGTGAAATCACCACGCGCCAACGCGCCCAGCGCATCACCCAGACTGATAAAGACCGCATCGACCGTGCCAATCAGAC
>NZ_CALRUC010000026.1:0-38725 GCF_943371255.1 Ferrovibrio terrae
AATGAAAACGGCCCGGGTGTCTCCCGGGCCGCAATCTTCATCCAGGCTGCTGCCGTTTTACTGGCAGGACAGGCACTCGTCGTAATCGACGGCTTCGCGCGGACCGCCGGCAGCGGTGGCCGCCGCCATGGCAACCAGCGGCAGTTCCGGCTCCAGCTCCGGCATGCCCCCGGGAATGCCCATGGGGCGCTCGCCGTCGTTGATCTTGCCGACCAGCGGGATGGTGACCACGTTGGTCTTCTCGATGGCCGACTGGCCCGACACCGTTTCGGCGCGCTGGATCGACAGCGAGCGGCAGTAGTAGAGGCTCTTCACGCCCTTCTTCCAGGCCTGGAAGTGGATCTGGTGCAGATCGCGCTTATGCACATTGGCCGGCAGGAAGATGTTCAGGCTCTGCGCCTGGCAGATATAGGGCGTGCGGTCGGCGGCGAGGTCGATCAGCCAGCGCTGGTCGATCTCAAACGCGGTGCGGAACACGGCCTTCTCGTCCTCGTTGAGGAAGTCGAGATGCTGCACCGAGCCGCCATTGGTGGTGATCGACGACCAGGTGTCGTCGTCATTCTTCTCATACTGTTCCAGCGTCTTCTCAAGATAGCGGTTGCGCACCGAGAAGGAGCCCGACAGCGTCTTGTGCGTGAAGGCATTGGCCACGTTCGGCTCGATGCCGGGCGAGGCGCCGCCGGCGATGATCGAGATCGATGCGGTCGGCGCAATCGCGATCTTGTGCGAGAAACGCTCCATGATGCCGTATTCGGCGGCATCGAGGCAGGCGCCGCGCTCTTCCGCCAGCTTGCGCGAGGCGGTGTCGGACTGGTCCTTCACATGCTTGAAGATGGTGCGGTTCCACACCTTGGCCATCACGCTTTCCCACGGCACGCCATTGGCCTGCAGGAAGGAGTGGAAGCCCATCACGCCCAGGCCGACCGAACGCTCGCGCTCGGCGGCATAGCGCGCCTTGCTCATGCTGTCGGGCGCATTGGCGATGAAGTCGCTCAGCACGTTGTCGAGGAAACGCAGGCAATCCTCGATGAACACCGGGTGTTCCTTCCACTCATGGAAGTATTCGAGGTTGAGCGACGACAGGCAGCACACGGCGGTGCGCTGCTGGCCATGATGGTCGATGCCGGTCGGCAGCGTGATCTCGCTGCACAGGTTCGAGGTCTTGACCCGCAGGCCGGCCAGCTTGTGCTGTTCCGGCAGGGCGCGGTTCACATGGTCGATATAGACCAGGTAGGGCTCGCCGGTCTCGATGCGGGCGGTGAGAATGCGGATCCACAGCGCGCGGGCCGAAACGGTGCGCTGCACGGTCTGGTCATGCGGGCTCAGCAGGGCCCACTGTTCGTCGGCTTCCACTGCGCGCATGAAGGCGTCCGAGATCAGGATGCCGTTATGCAGGTTCAGCGCCTTGCGGTTCGGGTCGCCGCCGGTCGGACGGCGGATTTCGATGAATTCCTCGATTTCCGGGTGGTCGACCGGCAGGTAGCAGGCGGCCGAACCGCGGCGCAGCGAGCCCTGGCTGATTGCCAGCGTCAGGCTGTCCATCACGCGGATGAAGGGGATGATGCCCGAGGTCTTGCCGTTCTGACCGACCTTTTCGCCGATCGAGCGCAGGTTGCCCCAGTAGCTGCCGATGCCGCCGCCGCGGGCCGCCAGCCAGACATTCTCGTTCCACAGGCCAAGGATGCCGTCCAGGCTGTCATTGGCTTCGTTAAGGAAGCAGCTGATCGGCAGGCCGCGGTTGGTGCCGCCATTCGACAGCACCGGGGTCGCCGGCATGAACCAGAGCTTGCTGATGTAATTGTACATCCGCTGGGCATGGGCGGTGTCGTCGGCATAGTGGCCGGCGACGCGGGCGAACAGGTCCTGGTAGGACTCGCCGGGCAGCAGGTAGCGATCGTCCAGGGTGGCCTTGCCGAAATCGGTGAGGAGACGGTCGCGGCTACGGTCAACGTCGATACGGATACCGCGTTCGGTTTGCAGAGTGTTGAGCACGGATTGTGTCCCCTCATTATCGCGGTCGGGCCATCCCTGAATCAGGGTGGGCCGGGCCGGCCGTCGTCTATGAATCCAAAGGTTCCGTCCGTTGCTCTGTCCCGGCGGCCGCGCACCCCGCCCTTTCACCTTCGAAATCCCACAAAAAGGCCCCAAATCGGGCTTCCGAAGGCGGCGCAGCGTCGTCACGAAACAGGTCCAACGAACACTACATATGGTACTCATCGTTAAAAGAGGGTCAATACAGTGTATGTGACACGACTGTAAAAAAACTCATTGACGGACTCTCAGTAGCGTGAACCCCCTGATTTTATGCCGTGTCGCGCACGGTGGGCATTTTCCGGGGTGTGCGAAAAAGGTTATCCCCGCTATCCACAGGGCGACTTTCGACTCCGGTTTGAGCGGCTTTGACCGGTCCAGGCAAGGCGGCGTTAACCATTGGACCCCTAAATATTGTGTGCTACCGGCGCGGGTTTTCCGCCTCGCGCCGGGTCTTTGTACGTCTATGATGTGAAAGTCCAATTGCGGAATGACACGCGATCCGTACGGGCCGGGATATTCCGGGCCTGCCGGGGGAGGTTGCGATGCTGATCAAACATCCGCGCGCCGATATGGCCGCCAATGCCGCAAAGTCGGCGAGCGAACAGGCTCTGGCCGAGGCGGACAACCGCGCCGCTGCCCTGGTGGGCACGCCTATGCTCGAACGCCGGCGGCTGATCATGGTCGGCATCGGGGCAGGCATCAGCCTGCTGTGGGTGCTGTTCTGCGCCACCTACATCAACAATTCGATCGGCTGGGCCAACCTGTGGCATGCGCTGCCGCACGAGATCGGCGCCTTCATCGCCGGTGTCGCCGCGCCGCTCGCCTTCCTCTGGCTGATGCTGCTCAACATGTGGCGCGGCATGGCGATCAAGCGCCAGGCCGCCGCCCTGCATGAATTGCTGCTGGACCTGAGCTATCCCACCCCGGAAGCCGAGCGCCGCGTCTCGGCGCTGGCCGGTGCGCTGCGTCGCCAGGCCCGCGAGATGGAAGAGGCGGCCCAGAGTGCCACCGACAGGATCGCCACGCTGGGCGAGACCATGGCCGGCCAGCAGCAGGTGCTGATCGCCGCCGCCGCCGGTGCCGGCGAGCAGGTTGCCCTGCAGGCACGCCAGATCACCGGCACGCTGAACCAGTCCTCGCAATCGCTGCTGGCGGCGGCCGAACAGGTCAACCGCGATCTCGACAATACCGTGAAGGGCCTGGCCGGCCGCTTTGAAGAGCAGAGCCGCGCCCTGGTCGATGCTGCCGACAAGGTCGGCAGCGAAATGAATGCCAAGGTCACCGGCCTGGGCCAGACTGTTTCGACTCAGGCGCAGGTGCTGCTGCAGGCTGCCGATGTGATCGTGCGCGAGGTGGAAACCGCGCGCGGGATTTTCCAGGGCAAGGCCACCGAAATCGCCCGCATCACCTCGGCGATCCAGTTCCAGAACGAGCGCGTCGACGAACTGTCGCGCCGCCATGGCGAGTTGATGGACCAGGCGGTGAACCGCGCCGCCGAAGTGGCGCAGCAGATCACCGAACAGCTGGAACAGAAGATTGTCGCCCTCGAACAGTCGGTCACCCGCGCCAGCGGCGAGGCCGGCCGCATCGGGCTCAGTTTTGCCGAATCCGCACAGACCATCACCACCGCTGCCGAAGTGACCGTGGCGCGTGCCACCGCCGCCAGCGAGAGCTTCGGCCGTGAAAGCCTGGTGTTCAGCAGCGCCAGCCAGAAGGTGATCGATAGCGCCGAGGCCGCCGGCACCGTGCTGCGCGAGCGCGTGCGCGAGATCGAGCAAGCCACCGGCACCACGATCAGCCGTATCCGCGATATCGGCGAGACGATCCGCTCCGAAGTCGGCACCCTGGATGACCAGGGCGCCCGCGTGGCCGAACGCCTGCGGGTTGCCAGCGACGACATGCGTGGCCGCACCAGTGCGCTGGAACAGGCCGGTGCCTCCGCCACCCGCCAGGCCGATGCCTTTGCCGAAGCCGCCACCCAGGCCGAGCAGCGCCTCAAGCTGACCGGCGATCTGGTGCGCCATCAGGCCGACCAGCTCGGCTCGGCCGCCGAACTGGCCGACCAGCGGCTGGCTCAGGCCGGCGATGCGCTGCGCCGCGAAGGCGCCAACATGACGCAGACCCTGCAGCAGATCGCCGACCGCGCCATGCGCACCGGCGACGAGCTGAAGCAGCGCGCCGATACGCTGGATGAAACCGCCGGCCGTGCGCTCGACAAGATCGGCGAAGCCGACGAGAGCATCCGCGCCCGGATCGAAACTCTGGCACAGTCGGGCCGCGACGCACTCGCCATGGCGGCACAGGTGCAGGAAACCATGGTGCAGGCCAATGCGCTGCTCGCCCAGGCGACGCTGCGCACCGACGATCAGGTCGGCGCCGCCGGTGCCCTGCTGCGCGGCCATGCCGAGCAGTTCGGCGTCACCATCGATGGCGTTGCCAAGCGCATCTCCGAAACCGGCACTGCTGTGCGCGACCAGGTCGATGGGCTCGACCAGGCTGCCGCCCGCACCGCCCAGCGGCTGCGCTCGGCCGGCGAAAGCGCCGGTCAGGATGCCGTGCAGCTGCAGGCCGCCGCCGAACGTGCGGCGCAGCGCCTGCATCAGGTGAGCGAGACCGCGCAGGTGCAGGCCCATGCGCTGAGCGCCGCCTCCGAGCGTGCGGCGATGGAATCGCAGCTCGCCGGCAGTGCCGCGCAGGCGCGGGCCAAGGACCTGCAGGAGCTGGCCGAGAAGGTGGCCGAGGCAATGGCGACGCTGGCCGAAAGGGCAACAGCGCAGACCTCGGCCCTGGTGGCGATGAGCGACAAGGCGCAGATCGAAGCTGTCGCCCTGAATGCCGCCGCCGAGAAGGCGACCGGCAGCATCAACACGGCCGGCGATACGGCGCGCATCCGCTCGGTCGAGCTGGGCGATGCGGCGCAGAGTGTGGTCGACCGCACGCTGGAACTGCGCAGCACCATCCATGAACAGGCCGGCGCGCTGACTTCGCTGTCGAGCGAGCTGACCCGTCAGGCCGAAAGCATCCGCGAGAATTTCCGCGGCCGTGTGCAGGAACTGGCCGAAGCCTCCGATGCGGCGATCCTCAAGACCGCCAATATCGGCGACAGCTTCCGCCGCCAGGCCCAGGAAGTCGCCCGCGTGTCGGACGAGGCGGTCAACCGCGTCGAACAGGTCGGCTCGACCTTCGATGCCCGCGCCCGCGAGATCAACCTCGCGGTCGGCAATGCCTCGGGTCGTATCGACGATGCCAGCGAAGTGCTGCGCAACCGCACGCGCGAACTGGCCAACATCGTCGAGGACGCGATGAAGCAGACCGACCGGATGAGCGACGGCTTCCGTCGCCAGGCCGACGAGGTCGATACCCGCGCCGCCCGCCTCAGCGAGAAGGTGGCCGAGATCGGCGAGCGCATGGCCCGCACCGGCACCGAATTCGGCGCCGTCACCGACCGCGCCACCGCGCGCGCGGCCGAGACCGCCGACATCCTTGGCCAGCGTGCCCAGGAGCTGGCGTCGTCGGCAGCCCGCGCCGCCACCGAAGCCGCCTCGGCCGAAGCCAGCCTCAAGGCCGATTCAAAGGCCCTGGCCGAAGCCGCCCGCACCGCCAGCATCGAGGCCGAATCCCTGCGCAAGGCCACCCAGGCCCTGCGCGGCGAGCAGTTCCTCAAGACCGCGGCCTTCATCACCGGCCATCTCAACTCGATGGCCATCGATATCTCGCGGCTGCTGAACCGCGACCTGTCGGAAGAGCTGTGGCGCCGCTACTACAAGGGCGAGCGCGGCCTGTTCACCCGCAAGCTGATCGACCAGCGCGATCTCGACAAGATTCGCGACAAGTATCAGGAGAATGGCGAGTTCCGCGACTTCACTGACCGCTATGTCGCCGAGTTCGAGCGCGTGCTGGCCGGCGCCAAGGGCGTGGAGCATGAAGAACTGCTGACCTCGGCCTTTGTCACCGCCGATATCGGCAAGGTCTACCTGCTGCTGCGCGAGGCAGTGGGCAAATCGCGGCAGTAAAGCTAGACTGTCGGCATGGCCGAGAAGACATCGCTGAAAGATTGGATCGGCGGCCAGGATGAGGCCGCCGATCTTTTTTTGCCCGAACGCTGTGTGGCGCTGGCACGGGCGCTCGATCAGCCGGACGAGCATCTGGTGAATGAGACGCGGCTGCCACCGCTGCGGCACTGGCTGTATTTCTGGCAGGCGGCAGAGCGCGCCCGGCTCGGCCGCGACGGTCATCCGGCGCTTGGTGGCTTCCTGCCCGATGTGGCCAAGCTATGGGGCGGCAGCCAGACGCGCCGCATGTGGGCCGGCAGCCGGCTGGAATTCCATCGTCCGCTGATGCTGGGCATGCCGACGCGCCGGCTCTCCACCGTGGAATCCATCGAGGAAAAAAGCGGCCGCAGCGGCCGGCTGGTGTTTGTCACCGTGCGCCACGATATCTTCGATGCCGATACCGTGGCTGTCACCGACCGGCATGACATCGTCTATCGCGAGGAACTGCCGGGTACCAAACTGGCCGAGCCCGACACGGCGTCCGGCGATTACCAGTGGCAGGCCGGCTTCACAGCCGATCCGGTGCTGCTGTTTCGCTATTCGGCGCTCACCTATAACAGCCACCGCATCCATTACGACCGCGACTATGCGCGCGACGTGGAAGGCTATCGCGGCCTGGTGGTGCATGGCCCGCTGCTGGCGACCCTGCTGGTCGATTTCGCCACCAGTCTGCGGCCGGGGCAGGGGTTGAAGAGGTTCAGCTTCCGTGGCCGCCGCCCGGTGATCGACGGCCAGCCCTTCCAGCTGCGCGCAAAAAACGCACATGACGGATCGCTCAGCCTGTGGATCGCCGATGCCGATGGCGCGCTGGCGATGACGGCCGAGGCCGAATTCGCCTAAGGCATCACGCACTCGAAGCTGGCTGCCGCATTAACGTCGCCGCTACGATAGCGCGGAAACATCGGATAGCGGCACATCGGCCGTGACATGGTGATGGCAAAGGGCGGTACCGACTGGTGCGCGCTCTGCACTAGGTTGCCTGGCGCGCGGCCTTTCTCCACCCAGTCACTCACCACCTCCAGCATATCGACTGCCGACGGCGCGCCAGTGCCGACATGGTCGGCGCCCGGCGTGACATACAGGCGCATGAAGCGATCCACCACTGGCTGGCCCATCTTCTGCACCACCGACTGGTAATACTGGATGCCGGCATAGGGGCTCTGGGCGTAATCGGCCATCTGTTCGGCCACCACCAGCTTGCCGCCGCGATTGGCGAAGGTGCTGAGATCGGGATTGGTGGAATCCATCAGGCCGGAAATCACCTGCGCGCGCTCGCGGAAACTGTCGGGCGTGTACTGGCGCGGATCGTAATTCGCATCCCGGGCGAGGAAATACTGGATCGCGCCGCTGCCATAAAGCCAGGCGCGGCTGCTGGCATTGGTGGCGGGCACAGTGGGCGGCGCGGTGCCGGTCTGCCAGCTGACCCAGCCGCCGACCGGGCCGGTGCCGGCCCAGGCCTCGCCGCCGGTGCCGAAGCCGGGATAGCTGCGCACGCCATTGGCAAGATCGAAATTGAAGTTCACCGAACTGTGCAGCGTCTGCACCGAGCGGATTTCGGCCTCGGTCAGGCACATCGGATTGCTCGGGCCGGCGCAGCGCAGGCGGCTGACATCGAAGATGCGCTTGCAGCCCTCATGATCGCTGACGATGCCGTCCTTCAGGCCGTCGCGGTCGTCGCAGGTCGCCAGCACGGCATCATGCACCAGCTTCACCTTGTCGGGGCTGATCCAGCCCTGGGTGAGCGCGATGCCCATGCGGGTGCCGGCAGCCTGGAGTCCGACCCAGTTGATCACCGGTACGCGACTGAAGATGCCATCGAAATCGTTGGGATAACGCTGGGCCATGGTGAGGCCTTCACGGCCGCCCTCGGAGCTGCCGAAGAAGTACAGTTTCTCCGGCGCCTTGCCGTAGCGCCGCTTCATCAGCTCGACCGCCACATCGCGCACCTTCTTGTAGGAGGCATGCGAGAAGTTGACCAGGGCCTCGTCATTCAGTGCAAAGGCCTGCAGCGGCACATTTGGCGCGTTCTGGTGGCCGGAATCGGTGCCATAGGTGACATAGCCGCGCGCCAGAGGATGCGGTTTATCCGGGCGGGCCGCGGGCGGCATGGTCAGGCCGGTGATCAGCACGCCGTTGAAGCCGCCGCCGCCATATTGCAGCGAGTGGCCGTTCCACTGGCTTGGCAGGTTGACCTGGAAGCGGATCGGCGGTGCCTGCGGATCGACCGATGCGATGGCGCCGATCACGCGGCAATGCTCGGGCATGGCAGGCACGATCATCTCGGGCGGTGTCGGCGCGAATGGCGGGTTGGTGATGGCCGCTGCCGCCTGGGGTTGGGTCAGGGTGGCGGATTCGATGACCGCACCGCGCGTCTGCAGGCCGATGGCGCCGGCATCGATCGGGCGCTTCAGATCGGCGCAGGCCAATGCCGGATCGCGCGGCGGCGTGGCGGCGCAGGCAGACAGCAGCAGGGCAACGGCAGGAACAGCGGCGAGAACCGCCAGACGAGGCAGCGCGGACATGGTTTCCTCCAGTGGCCGCTTATCTGCGGCCTGCGCTGAAGGCTAGGCGCAAGGCTGTTATGAGTCAAAACGATTGCATGCTGCACTGCGCAGAAAGCCGTGCGGTCATGCGAATATCGCACGTCACGGAGTTGCCACAGCATGATAGTGTTCAACCATTCGCCACCGTTTGATTCGCCAGCCCTCGCTCTCGTCGCTTCCGGACCAGTTCAATGTCCTCCCTCTCCGTTTCATCAGGGGATCGCCCACCTGTCACGCCCCATCTGCTGATCTGGGGACTGGCGCTCGGCCAGATGGTGTCCTGGGGGTCGCTGTATTATTCGCTCGCCGTGGTGACCCTGCCGATGGAGCAGGAACTCGGCTGGTCGAAGGTGGAAATCAATGCCGGCCTCACGGTCAACCTGCTGGTTGCCAGCATCATGGCGCTGCCGATTGGCGCGCTGATCGACCGTTTCGGCGGCTACTGGTTCATGGTGCTGGGGGCGACCGGCGGTGCGGTGCTGCTGGCCATCTGGTCGATGACCTCTTCGCTGCCGATGTTTTACATCGTCTGGGCCGGCCTGGGTCTCGTCCATGCCTGCACGTTGAGTGAAAGCGCCTACAACATCGTGGTGTCGAACCTGACCGACCACCGGCGCGGCATCACCATGATCTCGCTGCTCAGCGGCTTTTCCTCCTCGACGGCAATTCCCTTCATTACGCTGTTCAGCGAAACGCTGGGCTGGCGTCCGGCGATCATGATCGTCGCGGCGATCCATTTCATGATCCCCGGCCTGGTCAGTGCATGGGTGTTGCGCGGCATTCGTGGCAGTCGCCGGAAACCGGATGCCGGCAGCGCCGGTCTTGCGCCTGTGCGCCTGCCGCTCCGGCAGATCCTTGGCGACCGTATTTTCTGGGCGCTGGTGGCGGCCTTCAGCGTGCACACCTTTGTCGGCAACGGCATCACCTTCCATACCATCCCGCTGTTGCTGGAAAACGGCTATGCGATGAGCCTGATCGTCGGCATCATGGCCATGCATGGGCCGAGCCAGGTGCTGGCGCGTTTCGTGTTGCTGATGGTTGCCACACGCATTTCCACCGCCGGCTTTGGCCGTATTGCTTTCGGCCTGACATCGCTGGGCGTGGCCATGCTGGTGCTCAGCGCATGGTGGGGTGTTCCGGCCCTGGTGATCTTCGCCGTGCTCTATGGCATGGCGACGGGCATGCTGACGCTGGTGCGGGCCAACAGCGTGATCGAGTATCTCGGCGCCTATGGCTATGGCGCGGCCACGGGCGCGCTGACGATGGCCGTGACGCTGCCGCGCACCACCGCCGCCGTGGCCTTCGCCCTGCTATGGGAGGCCTTCGGTGGCTATGGCCCGGTGCTGTGGATCGCGCTGGCGGTCAGCTGCGGCGGCCTTGCGGCCTTCTGGCTGGCAACGGTGTGGAACAGCCGCCGCGACCTGATCCGGGGGCTCTAACGCTTTATTGGAGCGCTACTGCGCCCTATTACGGTTAGGGCGCCACGATCTTGCGGCCGCGCCGGCGCGGTGCAGTCAGCTTGGCGACATCGAGGATATCGTCGAGTTGCGCCTCGGTCAGCCAGGCTTTCTCGATGCAGAGTTCGCGCACCGTGCGCCCGGTCTTGAGCGCTTCCTTGGCCAGCCAGGCCGATTTCTCGTAGCCGATATAGGGATTGAGCGCAGTGACGATGCCAACACTGGCCTCGACATGGCGCTTCGCTTGTTCCACATTGGCCTGGATTCCCGACACGCATTTCTCGGCCAGCGTGCGGGCGGCGCGCGACAGCAGCTGCATCGAATTCAGCACATTGTAGACGATTACCGGCTCCATCACGTTCAACTGTAATTGCCCGGCCTCGGCCGCCATGGTCACCGTGATATCGTTGCCGATCACCTGGAAGCAGACCTGGTTGACCACTTCGGGGATCACCGGATTGACTTTGCCGGGCATGATGGAGGAGCCCGGCTGCATCGGCGGCAGCGAGATTTCATTCAGGCCGCCGCGTGGGCCGGACGAGAGCAAGCGCAGGTCATTGGCGATCTTGCTGAGCTTGACGGCGATGCGCTTGAGCATGCCGGAATAGAGCACGAAGGCGCCCATGTCCCAGCTCGCCTCGATCAGGTTGGCCGCGCGCACCATCTCAATGCCGCAGATACGAGTCAGTTCCTCAATCGCAAGGTTGGAATATTCCGGCTCGGTGTTGATACCGGTGCCGACCGCCGTGCCGCCCAGGTTGATCTCGCGGAACAGCTTGATGATCTCGTCGCCGCGCGCCACGTCTTCCTTGATGTTGATGGCAAAGGCCTCGAATTCCTGGCCCAATGTCATCGGTACGGCATCCTGCAGCTGGGTGCGGCCCAGCTTGATGACATCGGCGAATTCGACGCCGCGCTGGCGGAATTCATAAGCCAGGCCATCCAGCGCCTTCATCAGCTCGGCATGGCTGAGGATCACGCCCAGCCGCACGGCGGTGGGGTAGACGTCATTGGTCGACTGCGACAGGTTGACGTCGTCATTGGGGTGCAGATGGCTGTATTCGCCCTTGTGGAAGCCCATCAGTTCCAGGCCGCGATTGGCCACCACCTCGTTGACATTCATGTTGGTGGAAGTGCCGGCGCCACCCTGAAACACGTCGATGGTGAACCATTCATGCAGCTTGCCGTCGATCAGTTCATCGCAGGCCTTGGCGATGCCCTTGTATTTTTCAGGCTCCAGATAGCCCAGCTTCTTGTTGGCGGCAGCACAGGCTTTCTTCACCATGCCAAACGCGCGGATCAGGTTCGGGTAGTGATTGATGCCGATACCGGAGATATGGAAGTTGTCGAGCGCGCGCTGGGTCTGGATGCCGAAATAGGCGGCGGCGGGAATGGCCATCTCGCCGAGCGAGTCATGCTCCATGCGGGTTGCCGGATCGCTGCTCATTTTTGCCTCTATGTGCTGTTGATGCTGCGGATCGAACGCACATCATTCTGCCTTGCCGTTACGTCAAAGCGAAGCCCTCGGCATAGTATATTTCATTGAAATACCTATGGTTTCCCATGCAACTAATGCATCGGGCCCGATCAGCGCGGCTTATGGGCAGGGCTCGGCGTCATACCGTGCGCTGTGCCTTGTCCTTGGCATTGGTCGCGGCGATGCTTTCGCGGATATCCTGCCATTCGGCATCGTTAAGGTCGGTCAGCGCGCCAAAGCCGCCGGCCGAATTGAGCCACTGGCCGCCGTCGATGGCGATCACCTCGCCGGTGAGGTAGGCCACATCATCGGCCAGCAGGAAGGCGGCGAGATTGGCCAGTTCCGGCAGATCGCCGACGCGGCGCATCGGGATCGCGCCGATCATACGTTTCTCCAGGGCTTCGGTCGGTGCCAGTCGCTTGGTCATGCCTTCGGTGGGGAAGGGGCCGGGCGCGATGGCATTCAGGCGAATGCCCTTCGGTCCCCATTCCACGGCCAGCGACTGTGTCATTGCCGCGATGCCGGCCTTCGACATGGCAGACGGGATCACGAAAGCCGAACCGGTCCAGACCCAGGTGGTGACAATGGACACCACGCTGCCGCCGCGTTTGGCGGCGATCCAGCGCTTGCCCACCGCTTGGGTGACGTAGAAGCTACCATGCAGCACGATATTGGCGATGGCATCGAAGCCGCGCGGGCTGAGGTCTTCGGTGCGGGCGATGAAATTGCCGGCGGCGTTGTTGACCAGGCTGTCCAGCGGGCCATGCGCGTCCCAGATCGCCTGCACCATCTCGTCCACCGCCTGCGCCACACGGATATCGCAGGCATGGCCGTATATTTTGCCACCGGTTTCGGCGGTGAGTTCCTTCGCCGTTTCCTGCAGCACGCCATCGCGCCGGCCACAGATATGCAGTTCGGCGCCGAGTTCCATCAGCCGGCGTGCCATGGCCTTGCCCAGCCCGGTGCCGCCGCCGGTGATCAGGATGCGTTTGCCCTGGAACAGATCATTGCGAAACATGTCGCCTCCCATATTCTATTGATTGACGGAAAGCTTAGCGCAGGCGTCGTGTCCGGCGCCATCAGGAGGATTGCATGGATCTGAAACTCGACGGCAAGGTCGCGATTGTCACCGGTGCCAGCAAGGGCATCGGGCAGGCGATTGCCGAGGTTCTCGCAGCGGAAGGCATGAAGCTGGTGCTGGCGGCACGCTCGGCCGATCTGCTGAACGGCGTGGCCGGCGGCCTGAAGACCCAGAGCCTGGTGCAGGCAGTGGATCTGCGCGATCCGGAAGTGCCGGCGCAGGTGGTGGCTGCCACCGTGGAAAAATTCGGCGGCGTGGATCTGGTGGTGAACAACGCGGGTGCCACCAAGCGCGGCGATTTCATGACGCTGACCGATGATGACTGGGCCGATGGCTTCGCGCTGAAATTCTTTGGCGCCATGCGGCTCAGCCGCGCCGCCTGGCCGCATCTGAAGGCGCGACAGGGCAGCATCATCAGCATCATCGGCATCGGTGGCCGCACCGGGCAGGCCGAATTCGCCATTGGCGGTTCGGTCAATGCGGCGGGCATGAATCTGACCAAGGTGCTGGCCGACCGCGGCATTGCCGATGGCGTCCGGGTCAATGCGATCAACCCCGGCGCGATCGCTACCGAGCGTCTGCAGACGCGCATCCGCAGTTTTGCCAAGGAGCAGGGCCTCAGCGAGGCCGAGGCGGCCATCAAGCTGCCGCGCAGCATGGGCATCGGGCGGTTCGGCGAACCCGCAGAAATTGCCCGGGCCGTAGCTTTCCTCGCCTCGCCGCAGGCCGCCTATCTGAATGGCGCCGTGATCGATGTCGATGGCGGCCAGACTCGCACCCTCTAGGGCCTGAAAGCCTGTAACAGTCGGAGTCGCGGTCGAAAAGCCCATTGATTTTTACCGGCGGGAATGCCACTCCGAGTGGATGATGCGTGCACAGAATGTCGCCGCTGACACGGACGGGGGCTCAACCGCGATGGATCGGATCGGTAAGCCGCAGGATCACCTGCGACTGAGGCAACGGGATTTGTCCTGATGCCGCGCCGTTTCAGTCCGCTCAGGATCGAACCACAGCCCGAAGCGCTGGCCGGTGCCGCGCGACGTTTCGTGCTGGTGCTGGTTGGCACGGTGGTCGCACTGTCGATCGTGCTGGCGACGTATTTCTATGCCCAGCAGCGCGAATATAACCGCATTTCCTACCAGACAGTGATCTGGGACAGCGTGCAGTTCCGCAATGCCCATCAGGGTTTCCGCATCGCCTTGCTGGAAGCCTTGGCCGGTACGTCGGGCCGCGACAGCAACGAGGTGCGACAGCATTACGATCAATTGCTCAGCCGGCTGCAACAGATGCGGCGTGGACCGGGGGCCACGATTTATGCTGACGATGCAGAATTCCAGGCGCTGTTACAGCGAATTGAGCCTGCCATCCGCAGTTGGGATGGGCAGCTGGAGGCATTTGCTTCAGGTAATCAGGGAGCCGCGCATGCTGTGGCGGCGCAATCGCAGGCCCTGGATGCCGATTTCAATGCCCTGGCCGATGGCATCAATTCCATAGGCCTGCGTCGCCTCGATCTGTCGCGCGAGCGGCTGTCCAATCTCTACACCGTGCTGATCGCCGCCGGCGTCGCCACCTGGCTGCTGGTACTGGGTTTTGCCTACGCCCTGATGCGGCAGTTGCGTGCCACCGAAGCTGCGCATGCCGAGATGCAGGCGCTGACCGCCGATCTGGAGCAGGCACGCCGCGAGGCGGAAGAGGCCAGCCGCACCAAATCGAATTTCCTTGCGGCCATGAGCCATGAGCTGCGGACACCGCTGAATGCCGTGCTCGGTTTTGCCGATATCATGCGGCAGGGCCTGTTCGGGCCGATCGGCAATCCGCGCTATGCCGAATACATCGATGGCATCGGCAAGAGCGGACAGCATCTGCTGTCCCTGATCAACGATGTGCTGGATATGTCGCGCATCGAGGCCGGCAAGCTGGATCTGGTCGAGCGCGAACTCGATGTGCTGCAGGCGGTTGATCATGCACTGGAACTGGTCGGTGTCACCGCCGACGGCAAGGGCGTCACCCTGCAGCGCGCCCTGCCGGCCGTCCTGCCGCGGTTGCATGCCGATGAAAGGCTGCTGCGCCAGATGCTGCTCAACCTGATCAGCAACGCGATCAAGTTCACCCCCGAAGGCGGCAATATCGAGATCGCCGCAGCCCTGCTCACCGATGGCGGACTGGCGATCCGGGTGCGCGATACCGGTGTGGGCATGTCCGACCACCAGCTCAAGCGCGTTTTCGAGCCCTTCTCGCAGGGGGATTCCCTGCGCGCCCGCGAGGCCGGTGGCAGTGGCCTCGGCCTGCCGATCACCCGCCGGCTGATCGAGCTGCATGATGGCCAGATTCACCTGTCCAGCCGCAAGAGTGCCGGCACCACGGCAACGCTGATCTTTCCGGCCACGCGGGTGCGCCAGTTGGCGGGCGTGGCGTGATGCGGATTGTTCTGCTTCTGCTGGCCGGCTGGCTGGCGGTGGCCTGCGCACCGCGCCTGCAGCCGCCGGGCGAGATGCCGACATCGCCGGCAATGCTGGCGAATGAAACCGCCTGGCAGGCGGGAGATGGCCGTGAATTGCCACTGCGGCGCTGGCCGGAGGAACCGATACAGCCGAAAGCCGTCATTCTGGCGCTGCATGGTTTCAATGACTACAGCACCGCCTTCACCGAGGCGGCACAATGGTGGGCCCAGCGCGGCATCATCACTTACGCACCGGACCAGCGCGGGTTCGGCCGCGCGCCCTATACCGGCCTGTGGCCCGGCGAGGATCGCCTGGCCGATGATCTTGCCGAGCTACATGGCGTGTTGCGCCAGCGTCATCCCGGCGTGCCGGTCTACTGGCTGGGCGAAAGCATGGGTGGAGCCGTGGTGCTGCATGGCCTGGTGCAGAACATGACGGTACGACCGGCGGGTGTCGTGCTGGTGGCCCCGGCGGTCTGGGGCCGCAGCAGCATGCCGCTGCTCTATCGCGCCACGTTGTGGCTCGCCAGCTACACCATTCCATGGAAGACCTTCACCGGCAGCGGGCTGAAAATTCAGGCTTCGGACAATATAGAGATGCTGCGTCGGCTGTCGCGCGATCCGCTGTTCATCAAGGCGACGCGAGCCGATGCCATCCATGGCCTGGTCAATCTGATGGATGAGGCGGCCCTCGCACGGCCCGCCAGCACGCCGCTGCTGCTGCTCTATGGCATCAAGGACCAGGTGATTCCCAAGCCACCGGTCGAGCGCTTTGTCGAGACCCTGAAGGCGACGCCGGGCGTTGATATGCGTGTTGCGGTCTACGATCAGGGCTGGCACATGTTGCTGCGTGATCTGCAGGCAGAAACCGTGTGGCGCGATATTGCCGCCTGGATCGATAACCGGCAGGCCGTTCTGTCCTCGGGTGCGGAACGGACCGGACTGCCGCTGTTCAGTGAGGCAGAGAAGAAGGATCGGGAATGACGGGACTGAACCGGGCTGGACTATTAGAACTGCTCTGGACCGCCTGCGGCATTGTGCCCTGCCTTGGCCTGGTGCTCTGGCTGATCGATGCCGAACATGGCCTGGCCCTGACCTCGCTGGGCAGCACCGCGATCCTGCTGTTCTGCTTCCCGACCCATGAAGGTTCTCGACCGCTCGCCGTGCTCGCCGCGCACCTGCTCGGGGCCGCCATCGGCATTGCGCTGCTACAGGTGTTTGGCAGCAATGTCTGGACCATGGGGGCGGGTGTGGCTCTGATTGCCATTGTGATGAAGCTGCTTAACATCATGCACCCGCCGGCCGGTGCCAATCCGCTGATCGTGCTCAACCTGCAAAGCAGCTGGCTGTTCCTGGCCTATCCGTTGCTGCCGGCCCTGCTGATCATGCTGGTGGCGGTGCTGGTCTGGAGCCGGCTGCGGCCGGGGCCGCGCTGGCCGCTCAGGTGGATCTGAACGGCGGCAGCGTTGTGATAGCATCCGCGACGCCGAGATCCTGCAGGCTTGGTCTTTGCAACAGGCGCACCCAGTCGCCGCGCGGCGACACCTTGCGCGGATCGGATTCCGCCGAATAGAGCACCAGCGAGGGGCAACCGGACGCTGCGATGACATGCATCGGCCCGGTATCGTTGCCGACGCATCCTGCGGCGGCGCGGCCCAGCGTGGCGAGATCGGCAATCGTGGTCTGGTCGCAGAGACTGATGGCATCCGGGCATACGGCCTGGATGGCGCTGATCTCGACCTGTTCAGCTGCGCGGCCGATCAGCACGGGTGTAATGCCCTGATCCAGCAGATGTTGTCCCAATGCGGCGAAATGCGTGGCTGGCCAGCGTTTCGCCGGCCGGTGCGGTGCGCCGCCCGGCACCAGCAAGGCGAAACGCGGCGGCAGCGCGAAGCGCGCGATATCGGCCTGCAGGAAGCCCAGATCCGGCAGCCCCGGATCGGGAATACCGACCAGGGCAAGCTGGCGCCGTCGTAGCTCGGTGATATGCATCGGCGCGGTCGGATCGGGAATGTGATACCGGCAGCCGGGAGCATTGCCGACCCAAAGATCGGCGGGCGAACCCAGCATGCGATAATAGCCCTTGGTGCGCTGGCTGCCCTGGAGATCGTAGATGCGGCTGAAGCCGCCCTGGCGGATGCGCCGCAGCAGCGCCCATAGCGTCAGCAGCTGCCAGGCTTTCGGTCGTGGATCAGCCCAGACCTCGTCGGCAAGGCCGGATTGCTGCAGCAACTCCACATAGGGCGCCGTGGTCAGCACGACGATACGCTCGCCGGCATGATGTTGGCGGATCGCCCGCAGCAGCGGCAGGGCGAGGATCATGTCGCCGAGGGCCGAATGCTTGATGATCAGGATTGCCATGACGGCTCAGGCGGTCTCTTTCAGGGTCAGCCGCACCACGGCCATGGTCATCGACAGGCCGCTCCAGAATACCAGTGCCGGCCAGTTGCTGAACATGCTCTGGCTGGCAATCAGCGGGAACAGCAGCACCAGCAATGCACCGGCCACCAGCAGGCCGGTGATGCGGGCCATCATGGTTCCACGCAGCAGGGGCCAGGCTGCCAGCAGCAGCAGGCCAAGGAAGACCAGGTAGAAAAGCAGGCCGGCGATACCGGTTTCGGCCAGCCATTCGATATAGACATTGTGCGGATGCGTCGGACAGCCGTCAGAGACATATTGGCCGGCAATCGCCCAGCAGGCGCTTTCGAAATTCTTCATGCCGGCGCCGAACACCGGATAACTGCGCCACACATCAAGGCCGATGGTGAACAGCTCCGCGTAATGCGATTTGGAGAATTGCTCGACGATTTCGATGATTCGTATAACGCGCTCCATGATGCGTTCGCTGCTGACAGCAACCGCAATACTCGCGCCGGCAATCGTCAGCAGGGCTGAAAAACTGAGCAGGCGGTATCGAGGGAATATCAGGATGCTGCCCAAGGCGACGGTCAGCATGGCCATGATCACCAACAGCGCAGCCGAGCGTTCGCCGGTGAGCAGGATAAAGACGAAGCTTACCGCCGCTAGCAAAGCGACAGCAACAGTTGTGCGGTTCTGCCATGATGGCAAGAACAGCGGTATGGCTGTGAGGAGCGGGAAGCCTATACGCGCGACGAACATGCCGATATTGGGGCGGTCGAGTGGTCCGGTCAGGCGGAACACATTGTACATCGGATGGCCGGTCAACGATGTGCCACGCACCAGTTGCACCAAGCCATCAACAATGCAGAAACCAATCGTAACGCCCCAGACGGCGACTATCAGTCGGAGATCGCGGCGCGACTGGATCAACCAGGTCATGGTTGCCGCAAACAGCAGGGCAAACCGCAACCAGGCCACGCTGCGCGTGAAAGACGCCGCGGGGTCCAGCGCCAGCGGCGAGACGAGACCGTTCAGCAGTACCCAGATCGCCAGCAATGCGGCGAGCATCGGATGTGTGGCCAGGCCCCACTGGCGTCGGGCGACGGCAACGGCGAGAAAGCTGATGCCGATGATGCTGGCCGCAGCATCGGCACCACCGCGCCAGAACAGCAGCAGCAACGGCAGCAGGGCGAACAGGATCTGGTTGACCCGGCGCAGCACCTCAGTCCAATCCTGCTTGGCCGGCAATTCGAGGGATGCGATATCGGTTCTGATCATGGTGGCGGGGCAGATGCTGAATGCGGGAGTTGTATCGACGGTGCAGTCCGGCGGATGTCGGGCAAGGCACGGAAGGCGGTGGCGGCTCGCTTCAGAAAGTCGGCCGATACGGCCAGGCCGGCTTTGCCCTGCAGGTATGCGCTAAGCGCTGCGAATTGTGCAAGAGGCAGGCCGCTGCGGCGCACGGCCTTCCAGGCGATCGAGGCGCAAGTGGCCGCAATCATCTGGCGCTCCTGCGACGGCAGCCCGGGCTGGTCTGCCAGCAGATTGTAATAGGCGAAGAACCGGTCGTGATGCTGTTGCCGCTTGTCGGCAGACAGATGCGAGGCTGCCTGCGGGGCCATGGTCATGCCGCCGCGGAAATCGACCAGCCGACGGGCCTTGGTGGCCAGTCGCAGCGGCAGTGATTCATCCTGGATGAAGATGCGTTCGTCGCAGCCCCCGGAGGCGCGGAACAGTGCGGTCTCGACCAGCCAGGTCATGCGCACGAAGCCACGCCCCTGCAGAATCATCTGCAGCGGGCGGTCGCCGGTCTTGCAATCCGGCATGGCACCGCGTGGCGTTGGCACGATCTGCGCCGCCGGCAGCGCCGAACGGATCACCTTGCCGTGCACCAGATCGGCATCGTGCTGCCGCAGGGCCTGCTGCATCAGCGCCACGGCATCGGGCAGGATGAGTTCATCGGCATCGATCAGACAAAGCAGGCGGCCACGCGCCTGGGCGGCACCCTGGTTGAGACGCACGCTGGGGCCGGCATTGCTGGTGTTGCGCAGCACCGTCACCATCGGCAGCGTGGCGGCAGCCTCGCGTTCCAGCACGGCGACCGACATATCCGACGAGGCGTCGTCCACGAAAATATACTCTGCATCCGGCGCCGGTTGCTGTGCCGCCAGGGCACGAATCACATATGGCAGCACATCGGCCTTATTGTAGACCGGGATGACGAAACTGATCTCAGGCAAGGCGGGCATCGGCAAAGCCGCAGGCTGGACGGAAACAACAGGCTTTCCGCCGAATACTGGCTTTCGCGACCGGGTACAAGTCTGACCTGAGGAGACGCGCTGTCAGGCGATGATGTAGATCGACATTGCCGGTGCCGAGCGGCCAACGCCATAGCCGTCATAGGTGATCGGGGCGCCGTGAAATTCACGCACCGTCGCGTTCATCTCCTGCTTGGCCTTTTCCGGGCCACCCAGTTCCGCGCGGATTCTCAGCAACTGCTGCAGCATCACCTCCACACCGGCAACACCATTGGCATTGCCGACGATCTCCGAACGCGACTTGATCCCCGGTGGGAGGATCACCTTGGCGATTTCGGCAGACAGCTGTGGTGCAAGGCTGGGCATGTAATAAGGTTACCAAATGGTTTATCCACAGGAAAGCTGGTGTTTTTACTTGATATATTTCAATAACTTATAAAACTCTGGGTTTCGGCGGCCAGAAGGATTCTCGCAACGCGATATCTGGAATCCCCGCGGCCGGCGGTTTCTTGCTATCGTTGTGTCATGCAGCCGGGCGACGACTCGATGGATGCGCGCCGCAGACTTGACCGCCGATCCCTGCTGATCGCGTCCGGCGCTTCCCTTGCTGCCCTGTCCTTCGCCCGCCCGGTGAACACCCAGCCCCGCCAGGTCGATCTGGCCCTGGCCCTGGCAGCTGATTGTTCCGGCAGCGTCCATGCCGAACACTATGCCCTGCAGCAGCGCGGCTATGGCGAGGCCTTCCGCAGCAGGGAAGTGATGCGGGCAATCCGCTCCGGCATCCATGGCGCTATCGCCGTCTGCTATTTTCAGTGGTCAGGCTATGCGTTGCAGACGCTGATCCTGCCATGGACGGTGCTGCGCACCGACGAAGATATCCGGCAGTTCGCCGGCCAGATGGAGCGTGCCGATCGCACCATCTTCGGCGGCGGCACATCGCCAACCGGCGCCATCGAATTCGGCCATCGCCTGCTGAGCAACATACCGGTGCAGACCACGCGGCGGGTGATCGATGTCTCTGGCGATGGTCGCAACAACACCGGCCCCGGCCCGGCCGAGGCCCGCAAGGCAGCCGTTGCAGCCGGCATCGTGATCAACGGACTGCCGATCCTGCACCTGGAGCCGGATATCGACGAGTATTACGAAAAGAACGTGATCGGCGGTCCTGGCGCCTTCATGGTGCCGGCGCGCGATTACGAATCTTTCGCCACGGCCGTGCGGCGCAAGCTGGTTCTGGAAATCGCCGATCGGAACGCCCCGGCCATCCTGGGTGAGGCGTTTCGCCGCAGCTGATCAGACGACGCGGAAATTCCTGAACTGCCAGGGATCGTCCCGGTCGATGTCTTCCGGGAACAGCATTTCGCGCCGCTGCAGCGGCGTCCAGTCGCTGTATACGCCGGCCATCTCGCCCAGATAGGGCTTGCTGATCTCCATGATGCGGGCGTGGTCGATTTCGTCGGCTTCGATGAGGCCCGCATGGGGATTCTCGATCGCCCAGACCAGACCGGCCAGCACCGCGACGGTAACCTGCAGGCTGGTGGCGTTGTTATGCGGTGCCAGTTTGCGGGCTTCATCAATGGTAAGGCGCGAGCCGTACCAGTAGGCACCCTTCTTGTGACCCATCAGCAGCACGCCGAGTTCGTCCATGCCGCTGGTGATCTCGTCCATCATCAGCCGCTTGCGCGACTGCATCTGCCAGGTCTTGCCGGCGATCTCATGCACCGACAGGACGGCATCGTCGCTCGGGTGATAGGCGTAATGCACGGTGGGACGATAGGCGACCTTGTCGCCCTGTTTCACCGTGTAATAGTCCGACATCGAGATGGCTTCGTTATGCGTCACCAGAAAGCCGTGGAACGGCCCTTCCAGCGGGGTCCAGGTGCGCACCTGCGTACCGGCACCCGGGCGCAGCAGATAGATCGCGGAATCGCAGCCAAAGTCATGGCGGCGACCATCGGCCGGCATCTGCTTCTCATGGCTGCCCCAGCCGAGTTCGGCCGGCTGGCAGCCTTCGCCGACGAAGCCATCGATCGACCAGGTGTTGACGAATTCATCACGCTGCTTGGGCTGATGCGCAGACACCTGGGTGTCGCGTTCGGCGATATGGATCACCTTGACGCCCAGCGTCTGGGCCAGTGTGCTCCAGCCGGCGCGGTCTTTCGGCACAGCAGTGCTCAGGCCGGTATCGCGTGCAATATGCAGCAACGCTTCCTTGACGAAATGCGACACCAGGCCAGGATTGGCGCCGTGAGTCAGCACGGCAGTGGGGCCGCCCTTGTACTTTGAAATCAGCGTGCGGGCAGATTCGCGCAGGGCATAATTGGAACGCTGCGACGGAGTTTTGGACGGATCGGTATAGCCGCCTGCCCAGGGCTCGATGCAGGTGTCGAGATACATGGCGCCCAGCTCCTGCGCCAGCTCGATCAGGGCGACGGAGGAAACATCGACCGACAGGTTGAGCAGGTAATCGCCCTTGCCCAGCATGGGCTGCAGCACGCTGCGATAGTTGTCGCGGGTGAGGGCGATCTTCTCGAAACGGATGCCGTATTCGTTCGCCACGTCATGGCCGCGCTCTTCGGCGGTGACGATGACGATCCGGTCGGCCGGGATGTCGATATGGCGCAGGATCAGCGGCAGGACGCCCTGGCCAATGCTGCCAAACCCCACCATCACGAGGCGGCCGGCAAACGACACATGCTTCATCACTTCACTCCTCAAGTCTTAAGGCGCGGGGGCGCGTCCGGCGCCCCCTTGTAACCGGGGAAAATGACAATCCGGGGCTAGGCGATAGCGTAACCGGGCGTTTCGAGCAACGGTGCGTCGGCTACTTCGACGAGGTGGCCCCGGTCGAATCCGTTAAAAGCCGTGCGCAGGGTGGCGCCGTAGGCGCCGAGCTGGCCCACCTCGACCCAGTCGCCCTCGGCGATATCCTCCGGCAGCCAGAAACCGCCATCCATGCGGTCCAGGCTGTCGCAGGTCGGGCCGAACAGGGTGAAACGGCGCAGGCCGGCACCACTCTGGCGCAGTGGCCGCAGCGGGAAACGCCAGTTCAGGCTGCCGGCATCGGCCAGGCTGCCATAGACGCCGTCGTTGATATACAGGGCATCGCCCTTGCGAGCCTGCACCTGCACCACCACCGAGACACCCTGGGCAACCAGGGCGCGGCCGGGTTCGGCCCAGATTTCGGCGGGCGCGTCTTTGCCCAGCCGCTCGGCCAGCGAGAAGACGGCGCCGTCGATCTCGGCCATGAAGGCGCCGAGCGGCTGCAGGTCACAGTCAGGATAGGCGACAGGAAAACCGCCGCCGACATCAAGCACGTCGAGCTTTACGCCAGCGGCCACGGCCACACCGCCAGCCATGCGGATGGCGGCTGACCAGCGGGCCGGATCGGCACATTGCGATCCGACATGGAACGAGATCCCGAGTTTTGCGGCCACGCCGCGGGCGCGGCGTAGCAGCGCCGGGGCCTGCTCGGGCGCAATGCCGAATTTGCCGGACAGGTCGAGCGCTGCGCTGCCTTTGGGCAGGGCCAGCCGCACGATCAGTCCCAGCCCAGCGGGGTCCGTGCCGATCTCGGCGAGGATCTTCTCCAGCTCGGCTTCGCTGTCGATGGCAAAGTCGCGCACGCCATGGTCATGCCAGGCCATGCGGATGGCCGAGCGCGCCTTGACCGGATGCATGTAGTGGATGCTGGCCTCGGGCAGCACCTGTCGCACCAGCGCGATCTCGGCGGGCGAGGCACAGTCGAAGGCCGTCACGCCGCCGCGCCACAGGGCGGAGAGAACGCGCGGCTCCGGGTTGCATTTGACGGCATAGAGGGTGCGGCCGTCGAAAGCCGCGACGAAAGAGCGGGCAGCCGCAGTGATCGCCGCCGGACGCAGGCAGTGCATCGGTTCTTCCGGGCGCAGGTTCGCGACCACGGTATCCACCGAGGGCAGTGTTTCAGTCTGGCGTCGTCGCGGATCGCGACGCAACGGGGACACGGCAACACGAAGACGGGACGCGGTCATCCGCAGATCCTCCAAGACGGCAAAACACGCCGCGCGAAAGCGGCGGTTAAAAGCGAATTTTGGTGGAAAGCTGCCGGTCTGGCTCGCCGCTTGCGCGGGTCGTCACCTGAGGCCGGCAGGCAGAGAGCTAGAACAAGCTCCAAATGTGCCTGAACAACATCGTCAGCTCCTTCAAGGCGCCAGCCCACATGGCTGGCTCTCCGAAAAGGACGCGTGCGTCGTTGCTTGACCGGGATTGGCCGAGGGCACGTGCGACCTGCGTCTTGGCCAATGCATTTAAAACAAATGCGCCACGATGCAAGCGGAAATTCGGCTCAGGCCGAAAATTTCATAATTCAGGTTGCAGCAGCGCCAGGTATTCGTAGACCAGCGTGGCGGCGGCGAGAGCGGTGATCTCGGCCTGGTCATAGGCCGGCGCCACTTCCACCATGTCCATGCCGACGAAGCTGAGGCCGCGCAGGCCACGCAGCAGGGCCTGCGCCTGCCAGGTCGCCAGCCCGCCGATTTCCGGTGTGCCGGTGCCGGGCGCGAAGGCCGGATCGAGCGCGTCGATGTCGAATGTCAAATATGCCGGCGCGTCGCCGGCCACCGCGCGGATGCGGGCTGTCACTGCCGTGACGCCCTGTTCATGCACATCCTGCGCGCTCAGCACGGTGACGCCCTGGCCCAGCGTCCACTCCATGACCTCGCGCTGCACCGGCGAGCGGATGCCGATCTGGATCATCCGGCGCGGATCGACCAGGCCCTCCAGGATTGCGTGATAGAAGCAGGAGCCGTGGCCATATGGCTGTCCGAAACTGTCCGGCCAGGTATCGACATGGGCATCGAAATGCACCAGCCCGACCGGACCGTGACGTTTCGCCAGCGCGCGCAGCAGCGGCAGCGCGATGGAATGATCGCCACCCAGGGCGATCAGGTGGCGGAACGGGGCCGCCTGCCGCTCGATCAGGGCGAGGCTGGCGGGAATATCGCCCAGCGCGATTTCGAAATCGCCGACATCCGACAGCCCCACGGTCACGGCACGGCGCGTCAGCGGGTGGTCGCCGTCGACCAGCATCTTGCTGGCACGCCGGATCGCGTCCATGCCGAAGCGGGCGCCGGGCCGGTTGGTCGTGCCGATGTCGAGCGGGATGCCGGCAATCGCGATCGCCGGGTCGGCCTCGCGGCGCGTAACACCCAGAAAGCCGCCGGGCAGGGCGAAGGTGGGAGTTCCAGTCATGGCGACTTTACTTGAGGGCCCATTCGATAAAGGTCAAGACGATTTCAAAGACGATCAGCAGCACGATGATCGCTTCCAGGCGCAGGCTGCGCTGTGCGTCGATCAGGTCGGTCACCGCCCGGGTCGTGGTCTGGATCACCGCCAGCTTGTTGGCCAGCGCGGTGGCACGCTCGGTCAGTTCGTATTCGTCCTGCAGCCGGCTGAACAGGCGTTCGAGTTCCGGCCGGTCCCACAGCACGTCCGGCTTGTCTTCCACCGCCACGCGGCCCGACATGCGATGCTCGACCAGCAGGGATTCGCCGATCAGCTTCAGCAATTGTTTGCGGTTGCCCGGCACGGTGCCCTTTGCCGCCATTGCACTGGCAAGCGGGTCGATCTCGTCGAATACCGCACCGACCTGGCGTTCGTTATGGGCCAGCGCCACGCTCTTGCCCAACACGTCGGCAATGATCAGGAATCGTTCTGGCGTCAGTTCTCTCAGTTGCAGGGGACCGCCTGGCGGGATGAGGTCGTCGCCGGCCGGGTCGATCGTGACGACAGCCACTTCATCTTCCAGCGGCGCATAGGCGCCGCTGACGCGCTGGCTGATCTTGCGCAGCAGGTCGTCTTCTTCCACCGGAGACAACCCGGCCAGCACCGCAGCACCATAGCGGAACAATGCAACCAGGCCGTAGTCGCCAACCCGGAAGGCAAAAGGCGTGGTCGAGATGGCATCGGAACGTTCCAGCCCGCTCACATCCAGCCTTTCGCCCAGCAGCAGGGCGCGGACGGTCAGTCGGTGCGGAGCGGGAAGGGAAGTCGAAGGGTTTTGCACGGGATCACTGCCGAATAGGCTCGATTGGTGGACGTCCCGCAGCCAATTGCTGCACCGGCCGGCGAGACCGGCGGTGAGTATACGGTATATGTGACGCTGATGTTGCGGCTTTGGTGGCCTACTGAGGCGATGCGGTCCTGGTCTTGGTCTTGGTCTTGCTTTCCAGGATGGCAGCCAGACGGGTCCAGACAGCTTCGCCGCCGTGATCGCCGCAGGTCTTGAAATCGCCGGCGCGGCGGCGGGCATAGCTGGGAGCGGTCTCGCCGTAAGCGCCGTAAAGACCGTCGGCATACGCCGCCAGATCCGGTTCGCTGATGCCGAGGGTCATGATTGTCGTAGGCATGCCAACACTCTCTTTGTCCGGAGGATTGGCAGTTAAGCCGGTCTGGATATTGAAGGCAATTGTCTAGGCCGCGCCACGGTGACGCATGACCAAGATGTCATAAAAATGACATGCAAATGATCGTCTCGCTATCGGCTGCGCGACCGTCGTTCAGTTACTGCGACCGGACGAAAGACGGCGGCGAAATCCTGGTGCCGCGGTACAGCCTGATCCAGTTTCAGGCGCTGCTCGATATGATCATAATGCTCGCGCGACAGGGCCAGGGCTTGGGTCAGGTCGCGCTGCCGCAGCGCATCGACCAGGGCGCCATGTTCGTCCACCGCGCAGACCGAGGATTGCGCCGGTTCGTAAACCGAGACCATCACCGAGGAACGGCTCAGCAGTTCGCGCGAGAAGCGCGACAGTTCGCTGTTGCCGAGTGCATCCACCAGCAGCAGATGAAACGCCCCCGACAGGCGCACCGACTCCGCGCGGTCGCCGCGTCGCGCCGCGTCGCGCTCGGCGGCCAGATGCGCATCCAGCCGTGCCATGATGCTGTCGTCCATGGTGCGGACCAGCAGTTCGATGATGCCGGCCTCGAACACGCGATGCGCCTGGTAGATCACGCGCACATCGTCGCCGCTGGGGCGGGGGACGAAGGTGCCGCGATTGGGAATCACTTCCAGCCGGCGCTCGGCAGCGAGGCGGTGCAGCACCTTGCGGATGCGTTCGCGCGAGACGTCGAACAGTTCGGCCAATTTGTGTTCGGGCAGCTTGGTGCCGGCCTGCAACTGGCCATGCAGGATCGCGCGCGAAATCTCGGCATAGATCGCCGCGTCGAGATCGACGCGTCCCTTGCCGCTGCGGATTGGTTTTGGCCGTTTTACCGTCACCCGTCCTCACGATGTTGCGCTTAAATAATGTGCACAAAACAAAGAATAAATGTGCACATTATTGATGTGGCGCTTAAAGCCACACTTCACTGAATCAGACATATTTATATAAGTCAATGACTTATTATGTTTGTGCACATTTGGCACAGACTTTGCGAGGTGGCGTTGAGCGGCGCGGGGCGCCACAATCGCGAGCGGGGGACGACATGGCACGGATTTCACGCAGAAGCATTCTGAAGGCAGGCGTCGGCGGCATGGCGCTGGGCCTGGTCGGCGCACCGGCCCTGGTGCGGGCGCAGGCCAAGGAGATCGTTGTCGGCGGTCCGGCCGGTGCGGCCAAGTATTTCAACGCCGATATCTTCCCGCTGATCGAAAAGAAACTCGGCGCCAAGATACTCTATGAAGGCACCAACTCGCTGACCAACCTGCAGAAGATGCAGGCCGATAAGGCCGCGCCGAAAATGTCGGTCGTCATCATGGATGACCCGGTGATGCTGTCGGCGGCCGACCAAGATCTGGTCGTGAAGATGAGCACAACAGCGATCCCGACCATCGGCAAGCTGTCGCCGAGCGCCGTGCATCGCGACGGCCTATGGGTGAATTACCAGCAGCCCTGGGCCGGCATTGCCTTCAACAGCAAGACGATGAAGACGCCGCCGGCATCCTGGGCCGCGCTCTGGGCGCCGGAAAACAAGGGCCGGGTGATCGTGCCGAGCTTGAGCAACACCGAGGGCTACTGGACCCTGCTGGTGGCGGCGCATCTGGAAACCGGCAAGCCGTTCAAGGATGCCCAGTACGATATCGAGGCCGCCTTCAAAAAGCTGAAGAACCTCAAGCCCAACCTGCTCAATGTCTACACCAATGCGCCGCAGGCGATTAACCTGCTGGAGCAGGGCGAGGCATCGCTGATCGGCGGCCAGTTCTCGGCCTACACGCTGATCCGCAAGGCGGATGGTTCGCCGGTCGATCTGTCGATCCCCAAGGAGGGCGGCTTCGCCATGCCGTCGGGTCTCGCCAAGGTGAAGGGCGGGCCGGGCAGCGATCTTGCCGACGCGGTGATCGAAGCCTTCCTCAGTCCCGAGGTGCAGTCGACACTTGCCACCAAGGCTTTTGTCGCGCCGACCAATCCGGCCGCCACCAAGCCGGCTGGCTTCCCCGATGGCGCTTCGCTGTTCGTGCCGGACTGGGCGCATTTCGCCAAGCAGCGCGCCGGCTGGATCGACCGCTGGAACAAGGAATTGCTGTGAGCGCCGCGCCAGCTGCCGCCCATCTTGATATCCGCGACGTCGGCAAGCGCTTCGGCGCCACGACGGTACTGGATGGCATCACGCTTTCGGTGGCGGCTGGCGAACTCATCACACTGCTGGGCCCGTCGGGCTGCGGCAAGACCACGCTGCTGCGGGCGATTGCCGGCCTGGCGCTACCCGACAGCGGCACGGTGACGGTGGCGGGCCGCGACATCACCCGGCTGCCGCCGCACAAGCGCCATGTCGGCGTGGTGTTCCAGAACTATGCGCTGTTTCCGCATTTGAGTGTGCGCGGCAATGTCGCCTTCGGCCTGCGCGTGCATGGCAAGCCGAAAACCGAGATCGACGGCATCGTCGACCGCTATCTCGGCCTGGTCAAGCTGGCGCATCTGGCCGAGCGACCGGTCTCGGCGCTGTCAGGCGGCCAGCAGCAGCGCGTGGCGCTGGCCCGTGCATTGGCTGTCGAACCGACCATCATGCTGTTCGACGAAGCGCTCAGCGCGCTGGACCGCAAACTGCGCGAAAGCATGCAGGTCGAACTGCGCCAGCTGCTGCGCGATATCGGGGCCACGGCGATCTTCGTCACCCATGACCAGGACGAGGCGCTCACCATGTCGGATCGCATCGCGGTGATGAATGGCGGTCGCATCGAGCAATGCGCCGATCCGAAAACCGTCTATGCCGCGCCGGCCACTTTGTTCGCGCTCGATTTCGTCGGCCTCTCTAGCAAACTGACCGGCCGGGTGGTCGAGGTGCCGCAGCGCGGCACGATCATCGTTGAAACCGTTGCGGGCCGGTTGACGGCGCGGGCCAATTTCGCCGTCGGCTCGCCGGTGGTGCTGGCGACGCGGCCGGAATATCTCGCGCTGTCCGATACCGCGACCGGCGAGAATGTCATCAGTGGCCGGCTGCACACCACGGTGTTCCATGGGTCGCGCAGCATGCTGCATGTCGATATCGGGTCCGGCACACCGCTGGCCGTGGAGATTTCCGGCCTCGATGCGCCACCGGCTGGCAATACCATCCATCTGCGCTGGCCGGTGGAAACCGGCTATGTCTATCCGGACCCGTCTGCATGATCGCCGCGTTGCTCGCCAATCGCGAAAAGCGCATCGCGCTGGCCTTCCTGGCACCGGCGGTCCTGTTGCTGCTGGTGCTGTTCGTGCTGCCGCTGCTGCTTCTGTTGCCGGCCAGCATCCGTGGCGCCGATGGCAGCTTCACGCTGGCGGCCTATGCCCGGTTGCTGGGCGAAAGCTATTACCTCGGCATCATCTGGAACTCGCTGAAATTCGCCAGTCTTACTACGCTGTTTGCCTTCCTGATCGGCTACCCGGCAGCCTTCGGTCTGCTCTATGCGCGCGGCTGGCTGCGCAGCCTGCTGCTGATCTGTCTGTTCTTGCCGCTGTCGGTCGGCGTCATCGTCAAGGCCTTTGCCTGGACCGTGCTGCTGCGCCGTGACGGTCTGGTGAATGCCGCGCTGCAGCTGCTCGGCATCATTGATGAACCGATCCGGCTGATCTTCACCGAGCCGGCGCTGATCATCGGCGCGGTGAATATCTTCCTGCCCTTCATGATCCTGCCAGTCTATGCCGTGGTGGCGCAGATCGACCGCCGCCTGGGCGAGGCTGCCGCCACGCTGGGCGCGCCGCCGCTGACCGCCTTCCTGCGTGTCATCTTTCCGCTCAGTCTGCCCGGCATTATCGCCGGCACGGCGCTGGTCTTCGCGCTGGCCGTCTCGGCCTATGTGGTGCCGACGCTGCTGATGGGCGAACGCTATCAGACATTGCCCACCCTGATTACCAAGGCTTTCCTGCTGGCCCGCGATCCTGCCTTCGGCGCGGTGGCCGGCATGGCGCTGCTGGTCATTGCGCTCAGTGTCGTGTTGCTGAGTACACGGCTGAACCGGAGCGCGCCATGAGCAGGGGCATCGGCATCGCGCTGGCCTGGATCAGCATTCTTGCGGCCGTGCTGTTTCTGGTGGCGCCATTGGCGGTGATCGTCGCCACCAGCTTCTCACCGACACCCGTTTTTGACTTGCCATCCGGTGGGCTGTCGTTGCGCTGGTATGACCGCATCGGCCGCCTCGATGGCTTCTGGCCGGCACTATGGCTGTCGCTGCAGATCGGCCTGCTGTCCACAATGCTGTCGCTGGTGCTCGGCACGCTGGCCGCCATCGGCATCCAGCGCGGCCGGCTGCCCGGCGCCAATGCCCTGGGTGCGCTGCTGGTCTCGCCGCTGATGCTGCCCGGCCTGGTGCTCGGCATCGCCTTGCTGCAGGGCTTCCGCATGGTGGGGCTGACCGCCGCCTGGCCGGCGTTGCTGCTGGCGCATCTGTTGATCACGCTGCCCTATGTGGCACGCACCATGCTGGCCGGACTGGCGCGCTTCGATTTCACCCTGGTGGAGGCGGCGCGCACGCTGGGCTGCACCTTCCCGGGCGCGGTGGTGCGCGTGATGCTGCCGGCGCTGGCGCCGTCCTTTTTCACCGCCACCTTCTTCGCCTTCCTCGCCTCCTTCGACAATTACCCGATCTCGATCTTCCTGACGGATGCGCGCACCAAGACGCTGCCGATCAAGATGCTGCAGTATATCGAGGAGGCGCCAGATCCCACGCTGGCGGCGCTCTCCACCGTGATCCTGGCCGCCACCATCCTGCTGCTGGTGCTGGGCGACAAATTCGTCGGCCTCAACCGCATGGCCGGCACCTCGGACTGATGCAATGGAGTTGTTCAAGTGAGTCTGGATTCCCCGAAACCGCACCGCGACCTCGCCGGCTATGGTGGCAAGCCACCCATGGTGCGCTGGCCGAATGGTGCGGCCGTTGCAGTGTCCTTCGTGGTCAATTTCGAGGAAGGCGCGGAATTCACCATCTCCGGCGGCGACGATCACAACGAGACGATCTACGAGGTGCATCATCGCCTCGACGGCCCCGATCCCTGCATCGAAAGCCATTTTGAATACGGCACCCGCGCCGCCTGGTGGCGTGTCATGGATCTGTTCGATCACTATCAGGCGAAAGTCACCGTCAGTGCCTGCGGTCTGGCGGTCGAACGCTCGCCGCAACTCGCGGCTGATGCCATCGCGCGCGGCCATGAAGTCTCGGCGCATGGCTGGCGCTGGCAGAGCCATGCCGGCATGGCGGAGGCGGCGGAGCGCGCCTGTATCGCCCGCACGGTGGAAGCCATTACCAAGGCAACCGGCGGAAAGCGCCCGCTCGGCTGGCACACGCGTTCGGCCTCATCCGCCAATACGCGGCGCTTGCTGATGGAAGAGGGCGGGTTCCTCTATGACAGCGATGCCTATAACGACGATTTACCCTTTGTCGTAACCGATGGTGCGCATCGCCATGTCGTGCTGCCCTATGCTTTCGACACCAACGACATGCAGTTCCAGAATACCCAGCGCTTCCAGGGCGCGACGGATTTTGCCGCCTATGTCACCGATGCCTATGACTGGCTGGCGCAGGAAGGCCGCACGGCGCCGCGCATGCTCTCGATCGGCCTGCATCTGCGCATGATCGGCCGGCCCGGCCGTATCGGCGCGCTCGACCGTATCCTGGCGCATATCACGCATTCGGGTGCGGCCTGGATCGCGCCGCGCGCCGAGATCGCCAAGTACTGGCTGGCGGCGACCTCAGCGTAACGCGGCAAAGCATTCGCGGATCCACTGCCGCAGCAGCGCGACTGCGGGCTTGGTTTCAGATTCTGGCCGGGTGACCAGATAGAAGCTGTTGGCGGCGCGTGTGCTGTGTTCCACCGGACGGACCAGCGTGCCTTCGGCCAGGTAGCGCGAGGTGGTGACATTGTCGCCGATGGCGATACCAAAGCCCGCCGCGCTCATCTCGATGGCGGTCAGCGCATTGCCCAGATAATGGCGCGGACCCAGAGCCAGCCTGGCCCGGCCGCTGCTGGCGACCCATTTGTCCCATTCGTCGCCATTGTCGGCGCAGAGAATCGGCATGTTCTCCAGCAGGGCGAAGCCGCTGCTCCGCTTGCCCTCCAGCAGGGCCGGGCTGCAGACCGGGATCAGCTGCACATCGCACAGATGGTCGACGATCTGGGCAGGCCAGCGCCCGTCGCCATAGCGGATCGCCAGATCGACCGGCGCGGCGCGGGCCGGGCGTGGATCGGTGGCCGGGATCAGCCGCAGTTGCAGGCCCGGGTGACGGGCGAGTAGCGGCCCGATCTGGCGCACCAGCCAGAGCGTGGCGAGCGCCGGCGGTGCGCTGACCACCACTTCGCCGCCGGTCTCCCCGGCCGCCATGCTGCGGGTCGCGTCCATCAGCAGGTCGAAAGCCTGCTGCAGCGGTTGCAGCAGGGCGGCGCCGGCGGGGGTGAGCTTCAGCTGGTTGCCACGTCGCTCGAACAGAGGCGCCTCGGTCATCGCCTCCAGCTGCCGCACATGCTGGCTGATCGCCCCATGGGTGACGTTCAGTTCCTCGGCCGCCCGGGTCATCGACTGGTGCCGGGCGGCAGCCTCGAAGGCGCGCAGGGCATTGAGCGGTGGCAGGCGCGAGGCCGGGGGCCGTTTCCGATAGTTTTTCTCTCGAAGTCCCATGCCGATAAACTCGCTTGTCTGCAAGCCATCGTCCAGCGCAAAGTTGTCATGCGACGGTAAACAGGGCCGCGCGATAGAAAAGCTCCCAGCCAGCCGCCCCCAGAAGGTTTGGCCGGAGCAAGGGGTGACCGGCATGGACCAGGCCAGACTCGCGGCATTGCGCGAGAAATATGCCACCGCCAAGGGCGGCGATATTTTCGACGCCGACTTCGCCCGCGTGGCGACGCAGATTTTCCTCGACCCTGAGCGGCGCAAATGGCCGTTTGCCGATATCGCCACCTTCGTTGGCTCCACCTATCGGCCGATCACGTCTGATGCTGATTTCGCCGGGCTGGATTGCGTGCTGGTCGGCGTGCCGATGGATCTGGGCGTCACCAACCGGGCCGGTGCCCGCCTGGGCCCGCGCGCCGTGCGCGGCATCGAACGCATCGGACCCTATGAACATGTGCTGCGCCGGGCGCCGCTGGGCGAGATCAAGGTGGCCGATATCGGTGACGTACCGATGCGCAGCCGTTTCGACCTGGCCTCCTGTCATGCCGATATCGAAGCCTATTACAAGCGCATCCATGCGGCCGGCGTGATCCCGCTCTCGGTCGGCGGCGACCATTCCATCACGCTGCCGATCATGCGCGCGCTGGGTGCGGATCGCCCGCTCGGCATGGTGCATATCGATGCCCATTGCGACACCAGCGGCGAATACGAAGGCACCAAGTTCCATCATGGCGGCCCGTTCCGCCAGGCGGTGCTGGATGGTGTGCTGGACCCGGAACGCTGCATCCAGATCGGCATCCGTGGCGCCGCCGAATATCTGTGGGAATTCTCGATGGAAAGCGGCATGACCGTGATCCATGCCGAGGAGATTGACGGCATGGGCATTCCCGCCGTGATCGAAAAGGCGCGTGCCGTGATCGGCGACGGGCCGCTCTATGTGACCTTCGATGTCGATGGCCTCGATCCGGCTTTCGCGCCGGGCACCGGCACGCCGGAGGTGGGTGGCCTGACGCCGCGCGAGGCGCAGGCGATCCTGCGTGGCCTCGCCGGCCTCGATATCGTCGGTGGCGATGTGGTGGAAGTGGCGCCGCAGTATGACAGCAGCACGGTGACGGCCCAGGCCGCCGCCCAGATGCTGTTCACGCTGCTCTGCCTGGTGTCGATCAAGCAGACTGGGGCGGGGGCATGAGCGGCAATCACACCGAAGAACCGGCCCGTCTCTGGGGCGCACGCTTCCGCTCGCCGCCCGATCCGGCGCTGATGGCGCTGTCGCGCTCGCCCACGCATCACCATCGTCTCATCCCCTATGACATCACCTCGTCGATGGCGCATGCCCGCGAACTGGAGCGGGCCAAGCTGCTGACGGCGGAAGAATGCAGCACCATCACGGCTTCGCTGCAGGCCATTCTCGCCGATCATGCCGCGGGCAAAATTGCGCCGACCGAAGCCGACGAAGATATTCACACCTTCGTTGAACGCGTGATGACCGAGCGGCTCGGCCCGCTCGGCGGCAAGCTGCGCGCCGGCCGTTCGCGCAACGACCAGGCCGCCAACGACCTGCGGCTCTATCTGCGCGATCAGGCGCGCAGGCTCAGTGCCCTGATCCTTGATCTGCAGGGCGCGCTGGCCATGCAGGCCGAAGCGCATCTTGGCACCATCGCGCCGGGTTTCACCCATCTGCAGCCGGCGCAGCCGATCCTGTTCGCGCATCAGCTGCTGGCCCATGGCCAGGCCTTCGCCCGCGATATCGCCCGGCTGCAGGACTGGGACAGGCGCTTCGCACGCTCGCCGCTGGGAGCCGCCGCGCTGGCTGGTTCGGCGATTGCCATGCACCCGGAGCTGGCGGCGAAAGAACTTGGCTACGACCTGCCGACCGAGAATTCGATCGATGCGGTGGGCAACCGCGACCATGTGGCGGAATTCCTTTTCGCCATTGCCATGCATGGCGTGCATCTGTCGCGCCTGTCGGAAGAAATCGTGCTGTGGTCATCGCGCCAGTTCAAATGGATCGAGCTGGACGACGCCTTCGCCACCGGTTCTTCCATCATGCCGCAAAAAAAGAATCCCGATATCGCCGAGCTGACCCGCGGACGCTCGGCCCGCCTGATCGGCGATCTGGCCGCCATGCTGGTGGCCCTGAAAGGCCTGCCGCTTGCCTATAACCGCGACATGATCGAGGACAAGGCAGCGGCCTTCGATGCCATCGATGGCCTGACACTGGTGTTGCCGGCGATGACCGGCCTGGTGCGGACCATGAAGGTTTATGTCGATACCCTGCTGAAGCAGTCGACCGAGGGCTTCACGCTCGCCACCGAAGTGGCCGACTGGCTGTCGCGCCGCGGCGTGCCCTTTGCCAATGCCCATGAGATCACCGGCGCGCTGGTGCGGCTGTGCGAGGAGCGCGGCATCGGGCTGGAGGATGTCGGCGCGGCCGATCTTGCCCTGATCGATCCGCGGCTCGATATCTCGATCAAGGCGGCGCTGACGCCGCAGGCCGCCGTGGCAGCACGGCAGGGCTATGGCGGCACGGCGCCGGAGCGGGTGAAGGAGCAGCTCGGGCGCCTGCGCAAGCTGGGCGTGGAACAGAAAACGTGGTGCGAGACTTACGCGGGGCCGCGATTCTGAACAGGTAGTTTTTTTGCATGCGGCGCTGTGGGATACCGCAGCCAGTCGGGGGACGCAGACATGCGCGATACAGTCAATCCAGCAGCGGGGCCCGATTACGATATCGGCAAGCTCAGCATCGTGAAACCACGGCATTATGGCCGCTGGCTGGCAGCGGCCGCGATCATTGTCATTCTGCTGTTCATCGTGAAGGCCTTTGCCGATGGCCAGATCGCCTGGAAAGTCGTCGGGCAGTTCTTCACCGCGCCGGCCATCCTCACCGGCCTGCTCAACACCGTCATCATGACTGCCTGCGCCATGCTGCTGGGCATCACGCTGGGCGTGCTGTTCGCCGTTATGGTGATGTCGCCCAACCCGGTGCTCAAGGGCGTCGCCGTTCTCTATATCTGGTTTTTCCGCGGCACGCCGCTGATCCTGCAGCTACTGCTGTGGTTCAATCTGGCGCTGGTGTTTCCGCGCATCGGCATCCCGGATGTGTTCAGCATCCGCACCGTCGAGCTGATCACGCCGTTTGTCGCCACGCTGCTCGGGCTTGGCATCAACCAGGGTGCCTATACGGCGGAAGTGGTACGCTCGGGCATCCTTTCGGTCGATAGCGGCCAGACCGAGGCGGCATCCTCCATCGGCATGACCCGGCTGACGGCCCTGCGCCGCATCGTGATGCCGCAGGCGATGCGCGTCATCATCCCGCCGGTCGGCAACGAGGTGATCAGCATGGTCAAGCTGACTTCGATCGCCAGCGTGATCCAGTATTCCGAAATCCTGCGTAACGCGCAGACGATCTACTATGCCAACAACTACGTGATCGAAATGCTGTTCGTCGCTGCCATCTGGTATCTGGCGGTGGTCACCGTGCTCAGCATCGGCCAGCATTTCCTTGAGCGCTATTTCGGCAAGGGCCAGCGCAAGGCCGTGCAGACGGAACGCACCGGAGCCCTGGCATGAGCGCCCCCGTGCAGAACGGACCGATGCTGGTCGCGCGCAACCTGAAGAAAACCTTTGGCAGCTTCACGGCGCTGGAGGATGTCTCGCTTGATATCAACCATGGCGAGGTGCTCTGCATCATCGGGCCTTCGGGGTCGGGCAAGAGCACTTTCCTGCGCTGCCTCAACCAGCTCGAGCGCATTGATGGCGGGGCGGTCTGGATCGACGGCGAACTGATCGGCTATCGTCGCAGTGGCGACAGGCTCTATCCGCTGTCGGATGCCGAGGTGGCGCGGCAGCGGCTGGCCACCGGCATGGTGTTCCAGCGCTTTAACCTGTTCCAGCATATGACGGCCTTGCAGAATATCATCGAGGGGCCGGTCACCGTGCAGAAACGCCGTCGGGCCGAGGCGGTGGACGAGGCGATGACGCTGCTGGAGCGCGTCGGCCTGGCCGACAAGCGCGATGCCTATCCCGCCCAGCTGTCGGGCGGCCAGCAGCAGCGCGTGGCGATTGCCCGCGCGCTCGCGATGAAGCCCAAGCTGATGCTGTTTGACGAGCCGACTTCGGCGCTCGACCCCGAACTGGTAGGCGAAGTGCTGAACGTGATGCGTGGCCTGGCCGGCAGCGGCATGACCATGATCGTGGTGACCCATGAACTGGGCTTTGCCCGCGAAGTGGCGCATCGCGTCGTCTTCATGGATCGTGGCGGCATTGTCGAGGTCGGTCCACCGCAGCAGATTCTGAGCAGCCCGCAACAGGCCCGTACCCGCGAATTCATTGCCGCCGTATTGAACTGACAGCCCCAAAGGAGACTCTCATGACCACCAAGCATCTCGTTCTCGGCCTCTGTGCAGCCCTTCTTGCATTGCCTGCCGCGGCAGCCGACCTGCCCGACCGCATCAAGGCCGCCGGCAAGGTGGTGATCGCCACCATGCCGAACTATCCGCCGATCACCTTCAAGGACCCGGCCACCAACACGCTGAAGGGGTTTGATATCGAGCTGGGCGCAGCGCTGGCCAAGGAAATGGGGGTCGCCGTCGAATGGCAGGAAATCGCTTTCGCCCAGATGCTGCCCTCGCTGCAGACCGGTCGCGTCGACATGGTGATGGCCGGCATGAGCGATCTGCCGACCCGCCGCGATCTGCAGGATTTCGTCGACTACCTCAAGACCGGCGCGCAGTTCTATACCTCCACGGCGATGGCTAAGGAGATCAAGTCCACTGCCGATCTGTGCGGCAAGAAGGTCGGCGCCAGTCGTTCGACCAACTGGCCGAAGCAGATCGAGGCCTGGAGCGAGGCCAACTGCGTCGCCAAGGGAAAGCCGGCGATCGCCGTGGTCGGCACCGAAGGCTCGATCGATGCCCGCACCCAGCTCAAGACCCAGCGTATCGACGCCGGCGTGCAGGGCAACGAGACACTACCCTACCTGCTGACCCAGGAGCCCAACACCTATGTCATCCTGGGCGATGCCTTCACCACCACGCTGGCCGGCATTCCGGTGCTGAAGACCGAGCCGAAGCTGCGCGATGCCGTGCTGGCAGCGCTGGAGAGCCTGCAGAAGAAGGGCGAGTATGATGCCCTGCTGGCCAAATACGACCTCAAGGCCAATGTGCTGAAGCCTGCCAGCATCAACAAGGGCGAGTGAGCAGTCTTCAGGCCACCGTCACGCCGAGCCGGGTCAGCCGCTTTGCCATATTGGCATTGACGGCGCCCGGCGGCACCTGGCCGGCCGCCAGAGCCGCCACCTGCTGCACGGTATCGAAGGCCTGATGGGACACGGCTTCCGGCGTCAGTCCACCGATATGCGGCGTGGCGATCACATCGCTGCGTTGCGCCAGGAAGGGTGACGGCATCTGGTCCGGGGCGCGGCCGACATCAAGCGCGGCGCCGGCGAGATGCCCGCTGTCCAGCGCCGCCACCAGCGCCACCTCGTCGACCAGTTCACCACGCGCGAGATTGATGAAATAGCTACCCGGCTGCATGGCGGCAAACGCGCGGGCATCCATCAGTTTCTCGGTCTGTGCATTGGCCGGTGCCAGGCAGATCACGAATTTCGCCGCATGCAGCAGATGCGTCAGCGCCACCTGCTCGACATAAGGCTCGGCGATCTTTGCTTGCGGATCGCTGGCCAGCACGGTCATGCCAAGCGCATGTGCCAGTTCACCGACGCGGCGTCCGATGGCGCCATAGCCGATAATGCCGACGCTGGAGCATGACAGCTGGATGCCCATGCGGATAGCGGGGGCCTGTTGCGCCTGATAGGCCCGTACCGCGGCGCTGACGCCGCGCGACAGGTCGACCATGAAGCCGATCGCCAGCTCCGCCACTGCATCGATGAAGCCGGCCGTGGCCCGGGTCACCAGCACGCCGGCATGGTCGGCCGCGGCGCGGTCGATATTGCGGATGTCGATGGCGCA
>NZ_CALRUC010000027.1:0-38483 GCF_943371255.1 Ferrovibrio terrae
GTGGTGATCTCGATCATCGGCGCACGCACCACCATGCCAAAATCGATGGCGGTCTGCGCACTCATCGCCGGTTCGCCATCAGCGATCAGCGAGACGTCAAAACTGGTGCCACCCATGTCGCAGGTCACGACATTGGGATAGCCGGCCGCCGCGGCGATATGCTGGCAGGCGATCACGCCAGCGGCCGGGCCGGACAGTGCCGTGCGCACCGGGCGGTTGGCCGCACTGTCGATGCTCATCACACCGCCATTGGATTGGACGATCAGCAGTTGACCGCCAAAGCCGTCGCCGCGCAGGCGATCTTCCAGTTTGCGCAAATAGCTGCCGACCGGCGGCTGCAGATAGGCGTTCAATGCAGCCGTCGAGGTGCGCTCGAACTCACGGATTTCCGGCAGGATGTCGGATGATGCCGTCACATAGGCATTGGGCCAGACCTGCTTGAGTGCCGCGAGGGCAACGCGTTCATTCTCAGGGTTGGCATAGGCATTCACAAAAACAATGGCAACGGACTCCGCTCCTAGCGCCAGCAGTGCCTGCGCGGCTTTTTTCACCTCTTCCGGATCGACCGCCTGACGGATGCTGCCATCGGCCAGCACGCGCTCGCCCACTTCAAGGCGCAGATCGCGCGGCACCACCGGGATGAACTGGCCCCAGAGCCCCCAGGTGGATGGCCGATCGCGCCGACGCATTTCCAGCACATCGCGAAAGCCGCGCGTGGTGATGATGCCGGTACGAGCCCCCTTGCGTTCCAGCAGGGCGTTGGTGCCCACTGTGGTGCCGTGCACCACAGTGGCGATCTGCTTCGGCTCGGTCTTCGACCGCAGTCCTTCGATAAAGCCAGTGGCCTGGTCGCCACGGGTGGATGGGACCTTGGCGATATCGATACGGCCGTTCGCCTCGTCGAGGAAGAAGACATCCGTGAAGGTACCGCCGACATCGACGCCAACAGCGAAGCGCGGGATTGTGGCTTGGTCAGTCATTCCGCAGCCTCCTTGGCTGTGCGGCCGTAATCGCGGGCGGCGCCCTCTTCGGTGATATAGCCCAGCCGCAGGTCTTCATTGATCCGTTCGGCCGTGCGTTCGGCCGCCGGGCCATAGCCACCGCCGCCGGGAGTCTCCAGCCGGATGCGGTCGCCTTTTTTCAGCGTGACGTCATGCAGCTTGGACACCATGGGCGGCTCCACGCTCTTGCCATCCTTCGGGTAGACGAAGCGGTTGCGCAGGGCAGGTTTTCCGCCAAGCACACCGGGCGGTGCATATTTTCCGCGCTCGCCAAACAGGAAGAGATCCGCCTCCTCTTCCAGCAGTTCGATTTCGTAAACGGCGCCAAGACCGCCGCGATTGCGGCCGGCGCCACCGCTGTCCGGCCGCAGGCTCCATTCGGTGAACATCACCGGATAGGCGGCTTCGAGAATCTCCAGCGGCGGAATCGTCGCCATGGAAATCGGTGCATTGCCGTGATTGAGCCCGTCGCCCTGCGGATGGCCGCCATGGCCACCACCGAAGAAGCTGAACATCACCCAGCGCCGGCCATCCTTGCGATGACCTGCCAGCGACAGCGCATTGATCGTGCCATAGGCGCAGCCATTGACCCGGTCGGGCGCGATCTGGGCAAAAGCGGAAAAGATCACATCGATGATGCGCAGGATCGTTTCGGTATAGCCGCCAACCGGCTTGGGCGCGCGCACGCTGATCAGGCTGGTTTCCGGAATGATGAATTTCACCGGTTCCAGCACGCCGGAATTGGCCGGCACATCGGGGAAGATATGCTTGATCGCCACGTAGCAGGCGGCAATCGCCGTGGAGCGTGCGATATTCACCGGTCCGGCACAGGCTGGCGAGGTGCGCGAGAAATCCAGCGTCAGGCTCTCGCCCTCGATCACCACCTCAAGGCCGATGCGCAGGGCCACATCGCGGATACCGTCATTGTCGAGGAAATCCTCGGCGGCATAGCGCCCATCGGGCAGGTCGCGCAGCAGGCTGCGGAACTGCAGTGCGGCGCGCTTCTTCAGCTCCACCAGTGCCGCTTCCACCGTGCCGTCGCCATATTCATCCAGCAGCGCATGCAGGCGCCTGGAGCCGAGATCGAGCGCGTTGACCTGGCCATTCAGATCGCCATAGAGGCTGTCGGGCAGACGGGTATTGGCGCACAGGATATCCACCACATCCTGGCGCAACGCACCGGCGGTGTAGAGTTTCACCGGCGGGATCACCATGCCTTCCTGGAAACACTCGGTGGCAACCGGATTGTAGTTGCCCGGTACATTGCCGCCGACATCGTGCCAATGGCCGACGGATGCCAGATAACAAAACACCTTGCCGTCACGGAAAAACGGCCGCACCAGCTTGAAGTCGCTTAAATGCGTACCGCCATCATAGGGATCATTGAAGATATAGACATCGCCATCCGCCAGGTTGCCGTCCCGCACCGCCTTGTCGATCACGGCTTTCACAGCAAAGGCCATGGCGCCGACGAAGATCGGCAGGCCCGACTTGCCCTGCACCAGCGTTTCGCCGGTCGCGGCATGATAGAGGCCGTGGCTGGCATCATGGGCCTCGGCGATGATCGGGTTGAAGGCGGAACGGAACAGCGTTGCGTCCATCTCGTCGGCAACCTGTTCGAGCCGGCCCTTCAGCACAGCAAGGGTGATGGGATCAATCATGCCTGGTCCTCGAAATGAACAGCATCATAGGCACGGCCCTGTTCCAGCAGTTCCGGCGTGCCGATCAGCGCGTTCAGCGCATTGAAATCCAGCATACGGTCGCGGAAAGGCGTGGTGGTGCCATGCTGTTTCAGCGAAGCGAAATAGGCCGTCATGCAATGTGCCAGCGCCCGGGTCAGGCCGCCGGGGAAGATGGCGATGCGATAGCCGATCTCCTTCAGCTCGGACGCCGACAGGATCGGCGTCTTGCCGCCCTCAACCATATTGGCAAGCAACGGAACGCGGTTGCCGAAACGGCTGGTGATACTGCGCATTTCATCCAGGCTCTGCGGCGCTTCGATGAACAGGATGTCGCAACCGGCTTCCATGTAACGGCTCGCGCGGTCCATGGCGGCGGCAAAGCCTTCGACAGCGATCGCATCGGTGCGCGCGACAATCAGTGTGTCATCCGACTGACGGGCATCCAGTGCAGCCTTGATCTTGCCGACCATCTCTCCGGCCGAAACCAGAGTCTTGCCATCCAGGTGCCCGCAGCGCTTCGGCGTTGCCTGATCTTCCAGCTGGATGGCCGCGGCACCATTGCGTTCAAACAGCTTTACCGTGCGCTGCACATTGAGTGCATTGCCGAAACCGGTATCCGCATCGACGATAATCGGATTGCCGACCCGCTCGCAGATTGCGCCCAGCGTATCGGCAACCTCAGTCATCGAGACCAGGCCGATATCGGAGCGGCCGAACCGGGTATAGGCGATGCTGGCGCCCGACAGGTACAGCGCCTCAAAACCAGCCTGGGCTGCAATCAGCGCGCTCAGGCCATCGTAAATTCCGGGCGCCACGACGATATCGCCGTTTTGCAGACGTTCGCGCAACAGGCTCATGCGCGCGCCTCCTTTTTATGGGATGTACTCAGTTTCTTTTCCAGATGAGGCAGCAGGCCGCCATCATCGATCATCTGCAGCAGATGCGGCGGGATCGCCTCGCAGGCATATACCGCTGCCGTCTTTGCATCCCGCGCCTGGGCAGCGGGGGCATCGACGACAAGTTCCGCATCGGCGGGGATTGCTCCGGCCTGCGGACAGACCAGCGCCAGCAAGCCGAGATTCAACGCATTGCGATAGAAGATGCCGGCAAAGCTTGGCGCCAGCACGGCGCCCACGCCAAGTTCGCGCAACGCCATAACCGCCTGTTCGCGCGAGGAGCCCATGCCGAAATTGCGCCCGCCAACCACGATATCGCCGGGTTTCACCTCTTTGGCAAACCGCGGCTCGAGCGCCTCCAGGCAATGCCGCGCCAGTTCAGCCAGTGAACCCTTCATATAAAGCCCCGGCGCCAGGACATCGGTGTCGACGTTGTCGCCAAATTTCCAGACCCGGCCTTTGACCAGCGCGCTCATGCCAGAAACTCCCGCGGATCGGCGATGCGGCCAGCCACAGCTGCCGCCGCCACGGTATAGGGCGAGCCGAGATAGACCTTGGATGATCCCGCGCCCATGCGGCCTTTGAAGTTGCGCGCCGTCGAAGCGATGCAGGTTTCGTTTTCGGCCAGTACGCCGGCGCCATAGCCAGCGCAGGCGCCGCAACCGGACGACAACAGAATGGCACCGGCTGCGGTCAGGGTTGCCAAAGTTCCGTCTGCCGCAGCTTCAGCAGTGGTACGGGCCGAGGCCGGTGCGATCAGCAGGCGGGTGCCCGATGCCACTTTGCGGCCTTTCAGCACGGCCGCCGCCATGCGCAGATCGTTGATCTTGGCGCCGGTGCAGGCGCCGATATAGGCCTGATCGACAGCCACCGTGCTATGATCGGATACGGGCGCACTGTTGGCCGGGCTGTGCGGAGCAGCCACCATCGGCGACAATGCCGCTGCGTCGAAATCATGCTGTTCCGCGACAGCGGCACCGACATCCGTCTGCCAGGCGTCGATCTCGATCTCCGCATCCGGTACACCAACGCTCAGCAGATAGTCGCGCGTCACTGTATCCGGCGCGATCAGACCGGCCTGAGCGCCAAGTTCCGCGGCCATATTGCTGAGTGTCATGCGCTCCTGCATGGCCAGGCCGCCAATGGTGTCGCCGGCATACTGGATTGCCTGGTATTGTCCGCCATCCATGCCGAGCCTGGCACACATGGCGAGGATCATGTCCTTGGCCACGACGCCCTTGCCGAGCTTGCCGCGCCATTGCAGCAGGATGGTCTGCGGCACGCGCAACCAGATTTCCCCGGTCACCAGCACACCACACATCTCGGTGGCGCCGACGCCGAACATGTAGGTGCCGAAGGCACCGCCGGTGGGCGAGTGGCTGTCACCGCCAACCACGAACATCCCGGGCTTCAGATGGCCGCGCTCGGGTAGCACCACATGGCAGATACCCTGCATGTCATGGAACCGGCTGACGCCGGCCGCCTTCACCCATTTGCGCGTAAGGTCGAGAATGCCCGCGCTTTCGGCATCGACCGCAGGAACATAGTGATCCGAGATCACCACCACCTTGTCCGGATCCCAGATTTTAGCCTGCAGGCGCTCCAGCATCGGCGCCACGCGCCGCGGCCCGCCGGAATCATGCATCATGGCAAGATCGACTTTTGCCGTAATGACTTCACCTGGCCGCACACCGGCCATGCCTGCAGCGCGTGCCACCAGTTTCTCGGCCAATGTCATCGGATGCGCCATGGTCAAATCCCCAGATACGAGGCTTTCAGCCCCGGATCGTTGATCAGATCGGCCGCCGGGCCGCTGAGCGCGATGCGGCCATGCTCCAGAACGAAGGCACGATGGGCGATGGCCAAGGACTGCACGACATTCTGCTCGACCAGCAGGATCGACAGTCCCTCGGCATTCAACCTGCCGATCAGGGTGAACATCTCTTCCACCAGCAGCGGTGAAAGACCGAGCGAAGGTTCATCCAGGATCAGCAGTTCCGGCTCGGCCATCAGGCCGCGACCGATCGCCAGCATCTGCTGCTCACCACCCGACAGTGTGCCGGCAAACTGACCGATGCGTTCCTTCAGCCTCGGGAAAACAGCATAAACACGCTCAAGATTAGCCGCGCGATTGCCGCGACCGCGACGATAACTGCCGAGTTCGAGGTTTTCCTGCACGCTTAAATTCGGAAACACCCGGCGCCCTTCGGGAACCTGAATCAGACCCGCAGCGACAATACGATCGGAAGCAATGCCGGCAATATCTGCGCCCATGAAACGAATACGCCCCGCCTTGGGACGATACAGGCCGGAAAGAGTGTTGTTCAGCGTCGATTTTCCGACGCCATTCGCGCCCAGCAATGCGACAATCTCGCCCTTCCTGACATCAAGGTCGATACCGCGCAGCACGTCGACTTCGCCATACCCGGCATGCAGCCCGCTCACCTCAAGCATGATGAGCCTCCTGCTGCTGAGCCGCCATCCGGGCAGCGGCACCATGGCCGAGATAGGCTTCGATCACCTGCGGGTCGGCGGCGATCTGTGCCGGCGTGCCGCTCGCGATCAAACTGCCGTTGTTCAACACCCAGGCATGATCAGACAGATTCATCACGGCCCGCATCACATGCTCGATCAGCAGGATCGTAACGCCACCATCGCGGATGCCACGGATCACCGGGATGATCTCGTCGATCTCCGACGGGTTAAGGCCGGCCATCACTTCATCCAGCAGAATCAATTTCGGATCGGTGGCCAGGGCCTTGGCCAGTTCGAGCCGCTTGCGGCCGGCAATGGTGAGTGCCGCCGCCGGCTTGTCGAGCTGACTGGCTAGGCCGACACGCTGCGCCACCGTTTCGGCATGGGCCAGAGCCTCGCGGCGCCCCGCCCGATGCAGGTGTGCACCGACGGCAATATTTTCGCGCACATTCAGGCCGGCAAAAGGCTGCACGATCTGGAAGGTGCGGGTGACGCCAAGCAGGCAGATGCGCTCCGGCGCAAGGCCGATCAGCGACTGGCCGGCAAAGGTTATCTCGCCGCCATCCGGCTGATGAAAACCGGAAATCTGGGCGAAGATCGTGGTCTTGCCGGCTCCATTCGGGCCGATCAGCGACGAGATGCTGCCGGCAGCTACCACGAAGCTGACATCATTGGTGGCGACCAGGCCGCCAAAGCGCTTTCTGAGATTGCGGACCTCAAGCATGAGCGCCCCGCTTGAACAGACGACGCAGGATATTTCTGCCGAAACTGACCTTGCCAAGACCGAACAGGCCGTTCGGCAGGAACAGCACCATGGCAACCAGCAAGAGGCCATAAAGCACCAGATTAAGGCCCGGTGCCTCGCCGAAGGTCATGCGGCCGATCTCGGCAATGGCATGCAAGGCAAAGGCGCCCAGAACTGGCCCGAAGATGGTGCCCAGGCCACCGATGATCGGCACCAGCAGGGCCTCGACAGACATGCCGGGCCCGAAGGCAATATTCGGATCGATATAGAGGAACAGCTGCACATAGATCGCACCGGCCGAGCCGGCGATGGCACCCGAAGCCACAATGGCAGTGAGCTTGGTGGAAAACGGATCGACGCCCAATGCCCGTGCGGCATCCTCGTTCTCACGCACGGCCATCAGCCGTGCGCCAAAGCGGGAATTTTCCAGCCGCCAGGTAAACAGCAGCGCAAGCATGACCAGAACGAGCAACAGCCAGAAGAAGCCCGCCTTGCTGGCAAACTGCATCTGTTCGATACCGGGCTGCAGCGGCACCAGCAGGCCGACACCGGCCCCCGTGAAGGCGAAAGTGTTGGCGAGAATGCGGAACACCTCGGCGAAGGCGAGCGTCACCAGCGCAAAATACGAACCGCGCAGGCCATAGCGGAAGACCAGCCAGCCGGTCCCCGCCCCCACCGCGCCGGCGGCGACAGCGGCCAGCGCAAAACCAGCCCAGGCATTGAGGCCAAGATGGATCTGCAGCACGGCCGTGCAATAGGCGCCGGTGCCGAAGAAAAGCGCATGACCAAAGCTGAACTGCCCGCCATACCCACCGAGCAGGTTCCAGGCCTGGCCGAGATAGGCATAGAACAACGCCAGGGTCAGCCAGGTGATCCAGAAATCCGATTTCACCAGCAGCGGCAGCGGCAGAAGAACCACTGTAAAGATGAGAATGGCAGCAAGATTGCGCATCGGATCAGGCCCTCTGGCCCAGCAGGCCGGTGGGCCGGAACAGCAGCACGATGATGAAGATCAGGAAGATGCCAAGCTGACCCAAGCTCTCGCCGAGGAACAGGCCGCCCAGGCTCTCGGTCACACCGATAATCAGGCCGCCAATCAACGCGCCGACAAAACTGCCCATGCCACCCAGCACCACCACCGTGAAGGCCACCAACACAAAGGCATGGCCGACCTGCGGACTGACGTAGAAACTCGGCAGCAACAGGCAGGCGGCAACACCGAGGCAGGCACAGCCGATGCCAAACGACATGGCAAAGATATGATCGACATTGATGCCGATGAGTCGCGCACCCTGCCGCTCCTTGGCCAGGGCACGGATGGCGCGCCCGAGGTCAGTCCGGGTCATCAGCAGCCACAGCAGGCCGGCCACCACCAGTGCGCCAATGAAGGCGACCACCTTGGGGACCGAGATGAAGGCTATGCCGAAATCCAGCACCTCAAACGAATAGGGTGTCTCGATCGTGCGGGTATCAGAGCGCCAGAAATAGAGTGCCAGATTCTCGATCACCACCGAAAGACCCAGCGTCACCAACAGGATATTCTCGTCCTTGCCATGGCTGGCGCGGCCAATGACAAAACGCTGCAGGCCATAACCGACCGCAAATAGCGCGACGGCAGCAACCGGCAGCGCCAGATAAGGATCGATGCCAAAGGCGGCATGCAGGAAAAACACGCCGTAAAGTGCCAGCATCAGCAGGCTGCCATGGGCGAAATTGATGATATGCAGCACGCCATAGATCAGGGTCAGGCCCAGCGCGATCAGGGCATAGATCGCACCCGTGGTCAGGCCGTTCAGGATCGCCGGCAACAGAATCGAAATCTCAAGCATCGCAACTCACGCTAAGGCGTGGCGGAGCCGGTAACCCGGCCCCGCCATTTCCGACTTAAGCCTTGGGCGCCGGGAAGACCGGCTTGGCATTGGCGAAGTCCTTCGGGAAGATCACCTTGATATCCTTGTTCAGGATCTGGGTGTTCACCGGAGCAGCGCCTTCGTTCTGGCCATTGACGAACTTGGTCGGGCCATAGGGCATGAAGTGGTTCGACCAGCCCGACGAGGCCAGCGCATGATTGATCGCCGCCCGGTCGGTCGAAGCCGCGCGCTCGATGGCATCGGCCAGCAGGCGCACGCATTCGTGGTTGAGGAAGACCTCATAGGAGAAGAACTGCTTCTCGGCCTCGACCTTCTTCTTCAGTTCGAGTGCCACGGGGTTGCGCGGATCGAACCAGTGATTGCAATCCATGATGAACTCCGCCGCATCGGGGAATTCCTGGACGAAGCGATACTGCGAGGCAGCGCCGCCGAGAATTGAGTAAATCGCCTTCGGCCGCACCTTCTGCTGCCGTAGGGTGCGGGCCAGCAGAACGAACTCGTTGTAGTAATTCGACGGGATCAGCAGGTCCGGATTGCGCCCCTTGATCTTGAGCACGATGTTGTTGAAATCGCGGGTCGGATTGGCATGCGCGATGGTCTCCAGCACTTCGAAGCCCATGCTCGGCAGCTTGGCGTTCAGCGTCTGGGCCATACCTGCACCAAACGCCGATTCCTCATGCACGATCATCACGGTCTTCGCCGGCTTGCCGGCCTGGGTATTGAGCGCGACCAGATTGCTGATGGCGCTGTCGACGATCTTGCTGAGGCCCGGGCCGAAACGGAAGGTATTGGTCAGGCCACGGGTGACGACCTGGTCAACCACGCCGACATCCACAACATGGGGAATGCCATGCTTGGCAGCCGCCTGGGTGGTGGCCAGCGCGATGCCGGACGCAAATGGCCCGATGATCGCCGAAACCCCGGCCTCGTTCAGCTTCTCGACCTCGGCGGCGCCGACATCAGGCTTGGACTGGGCATCGGCATAGATTGCCTCAAGCTTGGCGCCACCCATCGATGCGATGCCGCCATTGGCATTGATGGTATCGATGGCGAGCTTGGCGCCCAGGCGGCATTGCTGGCCCGAGGGGGCCAGCGGCCCGGTTACCGGATGCAGGATACCGACCTTGATCGGCGCCCGCTGGGCTTTGACGATAGCAGGAAAGCCGGTGATCCCGGCGGCAGCCGTTGCAGCGGTGCCCGCGAGGAAATGGCGGCGTGAAACTGGAAATTTTCGAATGCTCATCACTTTTTCTCCCTGTTGGTGGAGCGTGGCGAAGACTTACTTCCCCCAGTCGTCGGCGCCACGCTGGCCGACCAGGTGTTACGCTCCCCGCCACGTACACGGTCGAGGCTCATACGGAATTGATACCGGTCCGGGCGATACAGCCCGATGATGTATTCGACAGGATGGCCGTTGCCGTCATGCACCACGCGACTGATACGCAGCAAGGGGGTGCCAACGGCGGTCTTCAGCAGCGGCGCCACATGGGTATCGGCCAGGGTGGCCGAGATTGTCTGGTCGGCCGCACCAATCACCACGCCAGAACGTTCCAGCAGGGCCAGTAGCGGTTCGCGCGCCAGTTCCTTGCGGCCGAATTTACGGCCGATCTCGGCTGGCACAAAGGTGGTGAGATAGGAAAACGGCCCGGCTTCGAGTGAACGCACACGCACGGCCCGCTGCACTTCTGCACCAGCCTCAACCTGCAGCGCCGCAGAAACATCCGGTGCTGCCGCCTCATAGCCGAAATCGATCAACTCCACCTGGGTCTTCAGGCCCATAGCCATCAGGTTTTCGATCAGGCCCTCGACTGCGCCGCGCACCGGCGGTGGTTCATTGCGATGGGTGACATGCGTGCCGCGACCGCGCCCGCGTGTCACCAGCCCTTCGGCGGCCAGTTCAGCCAGCGCCCGGCGCGCCGTGATGCGCGAAACATTGAATTGCCGCGCAAGTTCTTCCTCACCCGGCACCTGGGCGCCGGCCGCGAGCTTGCCGTCCGATATCTGACCACGCAGGATCAGATAGATCTGGTGATACAGCGGGGTCGGCAAGCTTTCGTGGACCGCATTGCCTATATGTCGACGCATCGCCATGGGCGGGTACCCTCCGGCATTAATTCATATTGTTATATTAATATGACATTAGCCCGGGCGGTCAATCCGTCTTTTCGATCTGTGGATAAATTATTGCGTGTGGGCCGGACCAGGCGTGAAGCGCCAGAGCTTATAGATTTCCATCACGGCAATGAGGCCAAGGGCAGGCAGAGCGAGCATGGCGGCATGAACCGGATTGATGCCCTCGAGTCGCAGCATCCCGCCGATTCCCGGAAGATGCGCTGCGGCAACCTGCAGGCCCTGGGTCACCGTCACACCCCCGATCAGCAGCCAATTGGCCGACAGGGGCAGGCGGAATATCGAGCGGGTTTCCGAGCGGCAGTTCAGCACATGTGCATTCTCGCACCAGACCAGCAGCCACAGCGTCAGCCCCTGGGCCGCGACACTGTCGAGGCCAAGACCATGCAGCGCATAGGCATATCCGCAAAAAGCCAGCAGGCCCATGGTGAAGCCGGATAGCAACACCTGTTCCAGCATGGCGCGATCGAAAATCGGACTGCCGGCCGCGCGCGGCGGTTCCTGCAGCAGATTCGGCTCCGGCTTCTCGAACCCAAGGGCAACATCCTGAATCCCGTTCGATACCAGGTTGAGCCAGAGCAACTGCACCGCCGTCAGCGGCGGCGGCAAACCGAACAGGGTGGCCAGCAGCATCAGCAGCAGTTCAGCTGCACCGGTGGATACGCAATAGAGAATGACCTTGCGCAGATTGGCATAGGCCGCGCGCCCCTCCTCGATACCGGCAACAATCGAGGCGAAATTGTCATCGACCAGAATCAGGTCCGCGGCGTCACGCGCCACATCGGTGCCACCTCTTCCCATGGCAACGCCGATATCGGCTGCCTGCAGGGCTGCGGCATCGTTGATGCCATCACCTGTAACGGCAATGAGATGGCCCTGCCGTTGCAGGCTTTGAACAATGGCAAGCTTCTGCAGCGGCTCGGTACGGGCGAAGACCGATACACCAGCGATCAGGTCATCAAAACCGGCCTGATCGCCTTCAAACACCCGCAACTGTGCGCCGGTGAGCACGGCATTTTCATCCGCCGGATCGATCAACCCGAGGCTGCGGGCGATTGCCCGCGCCGTCAGCGGATGATCGCCGGTGATCATAACGACACGAATGCCTGCGGCGCGCGCGGCGCGCACGGCGGCTGGAGCCTCGGGCCGCAGCGGGTCGATCAGGCCGGCAAAACCCAGCAGATTGAGGCCCCGCAAAGCCTGCTCATCCGGCCGAGCAACCACACCGGCGGCCACGGCAATGACACGATAACCATCGCCGGCCAGGGTCTGGATGGCACTTTCGGCATCCTGCTGGCGTGCTGCCTCCCAACCATCGACACCGCATAGTGCCATCACGGTCTCCGGTGCGCCTTTTACATACGCCACCACCTGGCCACCGGTATCATGGAAGGCCGCCGCATACCGCCGTTCCGGCTCATAAGCGATATGCCAGCGCTGCTCGATGCCCTCCAGTACCGACTCATAATCGGAGCGCACCGCCAGCCGCAGGAAAGCAAGATCGACCGCATCGCCGACTTCCTCGCCGGCATGTATGGCAGCGGCACCATGAAACTCCGAGCAATGCGCGGCAGCAAAAGCCAAGGCCTTCACGCGGGGATGATTGGGCAGAACACGGGTGCCAGCCGCTACTTCTGCGCCCGGCAGCCATACGGTTTCAATGCTGAGCCGATTGACGGTCAGGGTTCCGGTCTTGTCGGTAGCAATCAGAGTGCAGGCACCGAGTCCTTCGACCGCAGATAGATGCCGCACCACCACCTGACGCAACCCCATGCGATGCACGCTGATCGACAACACGATAGTCATCGCCACCGGTAGTGCCTCGGGGATTGCCGAAACGGCCAGGGCAATGGCCAACAGCAGAATGTCGGCTGCGTCGATACCACGCAGAATTTCCAACAGCGCGATCATGCCGATCAGCACTGTCGCCACGATGGCGATCTGCCGGGTGAAAACATCCATCCGCTGCTGCAACGGTGACGGTACAGCCGGCATTTGCAATGCCTGGGCCAGTTGCCCCACTTCACTATGCCGGCCGGTGGCAACCACAAGACCGCGCCCACGGCCGCGGCGTACGGTTGAACCGGCGAACAGCATATTGCTTCGCTCGCCAACCGCCGTATCCGTCGATACCGGGCGATCCGCCTGCTTCTCGACCAGCAGGGACTCACCGGTCAGCAGGCTTTCATCGGTCGCAAGAGCCTGCGCCTCGATCAACCGCAGATCGGCCGGAACCTTCACACCGCTTTCAACCTGGACGATGTCGCCCGGCACCAGATCTTCGGTATCCAGCGATACCAGTCGGCCATCGCGCCAGACCGGCAGCCGGCCACGGACCAGAGACTTCAAGCCGCGCGTGCGCATCTCCGCCCGCCATTCTTGCCAGCCGCCGATGGCGGCATTCAACAGCAACACCGCCAGGATAAAGCCGGCATCGCTGCCATGACCGATGCTGACACTCAGCAGGGCTGCGGCAAGCAGCAGATAGATGAAAGGCGACTGGAACTGGTGCAGCACAACACCGGTCAGGCTTTTCCCAGCTGTCTCGGGCAGCCGATTCGCACCGTGCAACTGGCGCCGCCTGGCAGCGTCCGCGCTGCTCAGGCCCGACGACGTCGTTTCCAGTTGGGCCAGGACCGCCGCTGCGGCCAGCGCATGATATGGTAATGCCCGATCATCCTGCATCCAGGCAGCATATGCCCGGATGCTCTCTGGCCCTTGATCGAAATCAACGCGATTCTGGTAAAATGGGCCGAGACACGCTCAGGGCATTCGAATCGCAACTTAATCCCGATCCGGCCGGCAAATCCCGCATCTACAGACTCCGGCTGCGGTGCGTCAGTTGATCGTCGGATAAGACCTCGAGGGAATCCTCTGACCTTTGCATCTAAACTCAAACAGTTGGATAATTTCGCCTTCCGCCTTCCAGCAATGTTTCCGGGAAACTTCTCATGAGTGCACGACTGGGCATGTTGACGCCGTCTTCCAATACGGCACTGGAGCCGGCAACTTACGGCCTGCTGCGTGCCCTGCCCGGTTTCAGCGCCCATTTTGCCCGCTTCCCGGTCACTGAGATCGCCTTGTCGACATCCGCGCTTGGGCAGTTCGATCCAGCGCCGATCCTGCAAGCCGCCACCCTGCTGTCGCATGCCAAGGTGGATGCAATTGCCTGGAATGGCACATCGGCCAGCTGGCTCGGCTTCGACTGCGATGTGCAGCTCGCCACCGCCATCACGGCACAGACCGGCATCCGGGCAACCACGGCCATCCTGGCCCTGAACGAGATTCTCCAGCGGCTGAAAGCACGGCGACTGGCCTTTGTAACGCCGTATCTCAGCGACGTTCAGGCCAAAATTACGAGCAATTACCAGTCCGCCGGCTACACCTGTGTGGCCGAACGTCATGCCGGCCTGCAGGACAACTTTTCCTTCGCCACTCTGCCGGCAGCAGAGATCGAAGCCATGATCATGGCCGTTGCGGCCGAGAAGCCAGATGCCATCGCCATTATCTGCACCAACATGGATGCGACGCGACTGGCACCGCAGATCGAGGCCCGCACGGGGATTCCGGTTATCGACTCAATCTCTGCCACGCTGTGGGGCGCCCTGGATACACTGGGGATCGCCAAGCAGTCTCTCAGGGAAGCGGGCAGTATCTTCGGGCATTAATCCCGTTACAAACTTCGGAGTGGCTCACTGATCCTACGCTGCGCCTGGGCTGCCATGCGAACCGGGGCATTCGCCGCGCCATACTGGTCATAGCCGCCAACCCGCTGGCACACTTCGAAGAAAAAGCGATCATCAAAGGTGTCGGTAAAGACGTGGAAGAACTCGCCGCCCTGCGCATCCCGGTCATACAGTATATTATGCTGCCGCAACCGCTCGATCACGTCGTCGGCCAGAGGGAATTTGGCCGACAGATCATCATAGTAATTAGCGGGAATAGTCAGGAGTGAGACACCCTTCTCCCGCATGCTGGCCACTGCCTCGAAGATATCTGTGGTCGAGAAGGCAATATGGTGAACGCCAGCGCCCGAAAATGTCGACACCGACCTGGCCGTCGCCGTATTGCGGTCTTCCGAGAAGCTGAGCGGAAAGCGAACAGCACCATTGGTGCTGCGAACGGCACGGCTGCGCACCAGACCATAAGGATCGGGTAAAACCCAGATGCTTTCAGGCTGTAGCCCCAGCACCGACCGGTAAAACAGCACCCAGGAATCCATCTGTCCAGACGGAACCGCCTGAGCGATATGGTCGATGACGCCGACATGGTTTTCGCCGCCGTCTTCCTCCAGAACAAAATCGGTCGAGAAGTCGAAATCCTGATCGACAAAATACAGCAGACTGCCATCGAGTGAGCGGAAGGCCGGGATATTGCGCTCATTTGGCCCGATGCGCCCCTCATATCGGGTGCATTGATAGGCATCGGCGCGGCTCTGGATCTGGATCTCGTCATCGACCTGCAGGCAGACAGCACAGATCGAGGGGCCGTGGACGATATAATAGGAATGCGCGAACGAGTCCGGTTCGGCATTCAGGACAATATTGGTCTCGCCCTGGCGATACAGCGTGACGTTCTTCGATTTGTGACGTCCGGCCCGACGGAAGCCCAGTCCGCTCAGCATGACTGCCAACGCATCCTTGCTCGGGCCATCAACCGCAAATTCTATAAAAGCAATCCCTTTGAGTTCCGGCATCTGCGGTGCCGCAAAGAGTTCAACCCGCCTGGCAACGCTTTGCGTCGGCGCTGCCGTTGCCATCTGCATGCGCAGCCGCATCTGTTCTTCCAGATAATTCAGGGAGCGCATGCCATCGACAGCCGTCAGCCGGGTGGAAGCGGCACGGAAGTCATCGTTGAAGATTTCCAGTGACAACGGGCCGGTATAACCGGCTTCGAGAGCTTTCAGGGTAAAGGCCGTGACATCGAAATCGCCCTGGCCGGGGAAGCACCGGAAATGCCGGCTCCAGGACAGGATGTCCATGCTGAGTTTCGGCGCATCGGCCAACTGTACGAAGAAGATCTTGTTGCCGGGGATATCCGTAATGGCGTCCGGCGTATCGCCCAGCGCCAGGGTGTGGAAGCTGTCGAGGACAACACCAAGGTGCGGATGATTGGCCGCCTTCACCACCTGCCATGCGTGACCATAGGTCTTGATATGGGTGCCCCAGGCCAAGGCCTCGAAGCCGATCTTCAAACCGCGTTTCCCCGCCCGCTCCGCCAATTCGTACATCTGGGCAGCAGATCGCCCGGGATCACCGATGGCATCCGGTGCGACATTGGAGCACACCAGCATCAATGGGGCGCCAAGCTCGGCCATCACATCGAATTTCTTCTCGGCCCGCTCCAGATTGCGCTTGAGCTGCGCATCTGAAACACCTTCGAAATCACGGAATGGCTGGAACAGCACGATCTCGAGGCCGAGATCGCTGGCAAGAGCACGCACCTGGCGGGGTGAGCCATTGAAGAACAGAAGGTCGTTCTCAAAGACCTCGACCGCATGAAACCTTGCGGCCGCAGCAGCTTCGAGTTTTTCCGACAATGTGCCGCTCAGCGAGACGGTGGCGATGGAACGACGCATGCATCCTCCAATGAGAGCGGTTAGCCGCCGAAGCGGGCTTCAGGCAATCCTTTGATACCCACATCCAGGGCCAGCAGCGCCCCGGCCAGCGGCTCGGCAGCAAGCTGCTCCGGCGACAGGAACTTGCGGGCCGTGGTCACGTAAAGGGTGCCGAGGTCTGGGCCACCGAAGCAGACGCAGGTGGGATTTGTCACTGGCACTGCGATCATGCGGTCGATGCGGCCCTCCGGCGAGTAACGAACGATGCGGCCACCGGCAAAGATCGCATTCCAGATATAGCCTTCCGCATCGACGCAGGCGCCATCCGGGCGATCCTTGGTGGCCGAGTGGTCGATGAAGACACGGCGATTGGCGAGGCTGCCATCGGCCCCGATATCAAAGGCCCAGATGGTGAAACGACGGGTATCGGACATGTAGAGCGTCCGGCCATCCAGCGAGACACAGATCGTGTTGGTGACAATGATGTCACCGAACAGCCGTGTCGCCGTGCCATCGGGGTCAACGCGGTAGAAGGAGCCGTTTGGCCTGTGCAACTGGTTATCCATGCTGCCGACCCAGAAGCGGCCCCTGGCATCGCAGCGGCCGTCATTCAGGCGGTTGTCGAGATCATCCCCTTCAATCCGGCTGAACAGCGTCAGTTTTTCGGTGGCCGGATCAAAGAAGTGCAACGCCCGGTCGATGGCAACCATCAATCCGCCAGTCTCGCGCAGCGCCAGGCAGCCCAGAAAGCTGCCAGGCATCGGAAAGGCGCGATGCATCCCGGTGGCAGGCAGGATGCAATGCAGGGTCGGATTTTCGATATCGATCCACCACAGCGTCTGGGTCCGCTCGCACCACAACGGTGTTTCGCCCAGCCGGTCCTGCGTGTGAATGACGGTGCGAATATCAGACATGATCAGCCGGCGGCGAGCAGCTTGGCGTCGCGCTTGACCACCAGATCGTTGAACAGGCGTGTCATGCGTTGAGCGTCAGGGGCGATGCCGGTGAAGAGCCGGAAGGCCTCGGCGGCCTGATGCACGCACATGCCGGCCCCTGTCACGGTTGCACAGCCTTTCCGGCGGGCTGTATCGATCAGTTCGGTGATCAGAGGCGTATAAACAATATCTGCCACCCAGTGGCTGGGAGCGATCAATGCAGCATCGATTGCCATGCCGGGATAGCCCATCATGCCGATCGGCGTCGCATTGACGATGCCGGCCACCTTGCCGGCCACAGCGGCCGGATCGGCGGCAGCATGGCAAATGTCGGTTGCCGATACCCGGTTGATATCGGCGGCCAGGTCGGCAGCCCGCCCGGTATCCTTGTCGAAAATATGCAGATGGCGGATGCCAAGATCAACCATGGCCCAGGCAACCGCCTTACCGGCACCTCCGGCGCCCAGCAACAGGGCGGACTGCCCCTTGGCGGCACCCTCACCCAGGGCTTCCTCGAAGCCGCGCCTGAAGCCAATGCGGTCGGTATTGTAGCCGGTGGTCTTGCCGTCAGCCCCGACCACGACTGTGTTTACGGCACCGATCTCGCGTGCCTGGGCCGATACCACATGCAGGTGTTTCAGAACCTCTTCCTTGTAGGGATGCGTGACATTGACCCCGGAGAATCCCACGGTGAACAGACTGCCGATCACCGCGCCAAGCTCACGCTTCATGATGCCCAGATCCATCAGGTGGTAGAAACCATGCGCGCCCACCGCCGCCATCGCATCCTCATGCAAGGCAGGCGACAGCGACTTCATGATATTCGTCCCGATCAAGCCTACCAGATATCGATCCGTCATGACCCGCACTCACTCAATTCAAATAATGAACGTACCAGTTCGTACATTTTAATCCTGTTGCTGCGCATATGTCGCATCCAGATTAACGCTTTACGAACCGGACAATCTGCTCGATGACATTCTCACGCCGCTCACGCACCGATTTCGCACTGGTCATGTCGCGGTCGAAGATGAGCGAAAAGGTATGGCGGTTCGATACGTTGAAAAAGCACAGCGCGCTGATCGCCCAGTGTATCTCAATCGGATCAAGACCCGTGCGGAAAACCTTGCCGGCACAGCCGCGCTCGTAGATCCGGCGGACCGCGGCAATGGCGGGGACGTTGAGAGTGCGGATTTTCTTCGACTGGGCCAGATACTTACCCTTATGGATATTCTCGTTCATCACCAGACTGATGAAATCCTGGTTCGAGCCTTCATAATCATACGTGAACCCCACCAGGCGCCGCAGCGCGGCCTCGGGTTCCAGATGATCGAGGTCGAGCTGGGTTTCAATCGCGCGAATCTTGCTGTAGGCGTCTTCAAGAACAGCCACATACAGGCCCTCCTTGCCGCCGAAGTAGTAGTAGACCATCCGCTTGCTGGTATGGGTGCGGGCCGCGATCTCGTCGATACGGGCACCGCTCAGGCCCTTGGCGGAGAATTCCTTGGTCGCGACATCCAGGATGTTGCGCTTGACCTTCTCCGGGTCATTCGTGCGGCTGCTCTGGCGGGGCGCATTGACGGTTACGGCCTTGGTGGCCTTGCGCCGCCGCTGCGGTGCAACCCTGCTCATCGCGCCTGCCTTACGCTTCGCCATTCGACTGTCGCCCTTTTGCTCTGTATCGGGTGTCATGTCCCTATACCGCATAGAGCCGGCGTAACCAATTGCAAGCCGCATCAAATTCCCGACGGACGGCCTGGGAATACTGCATGGCCCTCAAATACCCGTGAATCAGTCCCGCTCCCGTCCGCAGCTCCACCGGCACCCCGCTCCGGCTCAGCACATCCGCATAGGCCAGCCCCTCATCCAGTAGTGGGTCATTCTCGGCAACCGCGACAAAGGCCGGGGGCAGACGATGGTGATTCGGGGCCCGCAAAGGCGCCACCAGGGCGCTTTGATTGCGCACATCATCACTGCCGCAATATAGGGTCCAGGTCTGCTGCACCGCAGCAGTGGTGATGATCGGTCCGTTGGCATTCCGGGTGTAGGACGGCCGCGTGAGGTCGGTATCCACAACCGGATAAAACAGCAATTGCCCTTTCAGACTCTGGGGCCGGTCGCGGAAAACCAGGGCCATCACGGCCGCAAGATTGGCACCGGCACTGTCGCCGCCGACACTGACGGCATCGGCCCGGATCGCCAGGTCGGAAGCGCTCTCGAAGACCCAGTACACCACGGTCTCGCAGTCCATGACCGCAGCCGGGAAAGGCCGTTCGGGCGCCAGGGAATAGTCCACGCTGACGACGGTTTGACCGGTCTTGGCGACAATCCCGACGGCGATCTCGTCATGCGTCTCGGGGCTGCCCTGCATGAAACCGCCACCATGCATGTAGATCAGACAGGGGGCCAGATCATTCTGAACCTTTCGGAACACCACAACCCTGACCGTACGCAGGCCGTGCCGCGCCACCATGACCTTTGATTCTATACCCGCTGGCAGCGGCTGCCGGGCATCGGCCGAGATGCGATCAATGATGGCCCGGCGATCCTGCGCCGAGGCATCCGGCGCCAATCCCGACCAGGCGTCGCGCCACATCTCCAGGAATGGACCGAGTTCTGGGTCGATCATTTGCAACGTCATCGGTAAAAGGCGGGCGGAGCCAGCGGCCCCGCCCGTCCGAACCCTTACTTCTTGCGGATCTGCTCAAGCTGGCTGAACAGCAGCTTGACCAGTTCCGGATCGTTGGCAGCGGCATACTTATCGACCACCGGCTTGGCGGCGGCACGGAAGCGGGCCTTCTCGGCCGGGGCGATCTCGTTGACGGTCATGCTGCTCTTCAGCTTGGCCATCAACTCGGTCTCGTCCTTATCGGCGGCTTCGCGCAGATAGGCTTGAGCCGCCGCAGCCGCATCGGTGATGATCTTGCGCTCATCGGCGTTCAGCTTGTCCCAGGTCGGCTTGCCGAAGACCAGCGTCGAGGCGAACTGGATATGCTGGGTCAGCGACAGGAACTTCTGCACCTCATACAGCTTGGCCGAAACAATGGTCGTGGCCGGATTTTCCTGGCCGTCGACCGTCTTCTGCTCCAGTGCCGTATAGACCTCGGTGAACGGCATCGGCACGGCGTTCGAGCCGAGCGCATTGAACAGGTCGATATAGGTCGGCGCCTGCAGCACGCGGATCTTCAGGCCCTTCATGTCCTCAACCTTGGTGACCGACATCTTGCTGTTGGTCAGGTTACGGAAGCCCGCACCCCAGTAAGCCAGCGGCATCAGGCCCTTGTCAGCGGCCAGTTCAGTCAGCTTCTTGCCGAACGGGCCATCGAGCAGCTTGGCGGTCTCCGCATTGCTCTCGAAGACGAAGGGCAGGTCCATGAGACCGAACTCCTTCACTACGCTCACCATGATGCTGGTGGCAATCAGGGTGGCATCCACCGTGCCGCCGCGCAGCGCCGCCACGGTCTGCACGTCTCCGCCCAGCGTACCGGCCGGGAAGACGGTGACCTTCAGTTTGCCCTGGCCCTTTTCATTGACCTGGTCGGCAAAATACTTGGCGCCGCGGCCCTGGAAGGTGTCCAGGTTGACGGCAAAGCCGAGCCGCAGGTTACGCTCGCGGACCTGGGCTTCGGCTGCCGAGCAGGCGAGACCGGCAGCCAGAATGGCTGCCGCAGTCAGGAATGTCTTGAAACGCATGGGTAATCCTCCCTTTTTGGATTTCACTTTTAGTTACCGAGCAAAGAAGAAGTTCGCCGGGCCGGTAACAAGCCACGGAAAGACAATCAGCAGGGCCAGAACGATCAACTGCGCGACCATGAAGGGCCACACGCCCTTGATCATGTCGTCCATGCTGATTTTGGAAACGCCGGCGACGACATTGAGCACTGTGCCCACCGGCGGCGTGATCAGTCCGATCGCATTGTTGATGATGAACAAAACGCCGAAATAGACCGGGTCGATGCCCGCCGCCTTGATGACCGGCATGAGGATGGGGGTCAGGATCAGGATGGTCGGCCCCATGTCCATGGCGGTCCCGACGATCACCACCAGGATCATGATGATGACCATCAGCAGCATCGGCTTGTCGATGAAAGGCTGCACCAGATCGACCAGCGTGCTGGCGACCTCGGATACCGTGATCAGCCAGGAGGACAGCATGGCGCCAGCAACCAGAAACATGATGACGCTGGTGGTCATCGCCGCCCGCACCAGGATGCCATAAAGCGCGCCCAGCTTCATTTCGCGGTAAATAACCGTCGCAACGAAGAATGCATAAACGGCAGCAACAACCGCGGCCTCTGTCGGCGTGAAGATGCCGAATTTGAGGCCCAGCACGATGATCAGCGGCAGGCCGAGTGCCCAGAAACCATCGATAAAGGCCCGCAGAATCTGCGTCGCGTTCTGCCTGGGCAGGCGCTCGGCATTCTCGCGCTTGGACACCCACCACCAGGCAAAAGACAGGCCGACTGCCAGCAAGATGCCCGGCACGATGCCGGCCAGGAACAGCTTGGTGATCGAAACGCCGCCGATGACGCCGAAAATCACGAAGCCGATGCTGGGTGGAATGACGGGAGCGATAATGCCAGCGGCGGCAATGAGGCCGCAGGAGCGCGCCTTGTCATGGCCGGCGCGCACCATCATCGGCACAAGGATGGCGGACAGCACGGCTGCATCGGCAATCGCCGAACCGGACAAGGCCGCCAGGAAGGTGGCGGCAAGAATTGCGACATAGCCCAGACCGCCTTTGACATGGCCGATCAGAGAAATCGCGACATCGACGATGCGGCGGGACAGGCCACCCGCATTCATGATCTCACCCGCCAGAATGAAGAACGGCACGGCCAGCAGCGGGAAGCTGTCGACGCCGTTGATGACATTCTGGGCAACAATCTGCGGATCAAGCAGATCCAGGTAGTGCATCAGGGCCGCACCGCAGACCAGCAGCGCAAAAGCCAACGGCATGCCGATGGCCATGGCTCCGAGCAGGGAGCCGACGAAAATGGCAATCGTCATTTCGGCTCTCCCGGCAGGTGCTCTTCACTTTCCGTGATCGTGATCAGCTCTTCGTCGGTCAGCTTGTCGGCGAGTGCGCGGTATAGGTCATAGGCAATCATCGGCAGCGCGGAGGCACTGAAAGCGACACCCGCCGCATAAAAGACGCCGCTGGACAGGCCGGAAACCGGGGCCGGAACATCCATATTGATCTGCATTTGCGTCCAGCTGCCCGAAAGCAGCAGCCAGGTGACATACAGCATCAGGGTCTGGCTGATGATGAGGCATAGGCGCTTGCCGCCCCGCGGCAAGACCATGATGAGCGAGTCGAGGCCGAGATGCTGACGTTCGCGCAGGGCCACGGTAGCGCCAAGAAAGGTCAGCCAGACAAAGGCCCAGCGCGAGAGTTCCTCAGAGACGCTGATGCCGGAGTTGAAGCCGTAGCGCAGCACCACATTACCGAAAACCATGATGACCATGGCTGATAACAGAACGACCAGAACCAGCTTGAGGAATCGGAAGTAATAATCAGCCACTGCGCTCATTCAGCCCTCGGACGGCGACCTGCAATGGCCGCTTTGACACGTTTCCTCGCCCAACCCGCATAATGTACGGTTTGGTACATTTTTGTCCGCGCAAAATGTACGAGATGGTTCATTCTGTCAACAACAGCAGAATGATGCAGCGCACCATGGCGATTGCCATTACCGCGCTGGATTGGGTTTGCATGAGTTTTCGAGGAAAATGGACTGCTTAGTACATTTTAAAAATGCCCATCAAACCTAGCGGAAAATGCTCGCAGGGTTGCCGCTCGCTGCTGTGACAGCGTGCATGCCGGGCTCAGTGGCGCCCTGCCGGTGGGGCCGATCACCCTTAACCGGCGTGGCTGGGAATCATGCGCAGGTCATCAGGTCCAGCTCGGATCGATCGGCTGCACGGCGGGTGCCCGTGCTTCGATCACCTCTGCCGCTGCCAATGCGCTCGCCTCGTCGAAGCGTGCTGAAACCAGTTGCACCCCCATCGGCACCGTGCCGACAGACCCGGTCGGCGCCGAAACGCCGGGCAGGCCGAGCGTCGCGGTCTGCAGCATGAAGGCGATTCCCTCCATCGCCCGCCGAGACGCCTCCATCCCGCCGAGGTCACCATCGGTCGGCATCGGCGGTACTGCGCTCACGGGCGTCACCAGCACGGGATACTGTTCCAGGAACAAGGTCCAGTCGCGCAGCAGGGCGGTGCGGCGCTGCAGGGCCTTGAGATAACCTTCGAGATCGAGCTTGGCTGACATCTCGGCGACATCGCCCATGAAACTCTTGATCGCCGCATCGCCATGTTTTTCCACAAGCGGCAGCAGCGCATAGCGGTTTTCCGACATGATGATCGGACCCCAGAGATCTACGGCCTCAAGCCCGGATGGCGGCCCGGCCTCCACGACCTCCCAGCCTGCATCCGCCAGCCATGCCGCGGTTTTCCGCAACGCTTCGGCAACGGATGGATGCAGAGCCTTGCCATGGCCGGTCATCCATACGGCCGCACGTCGGGCGCGCGGCCCCAGGCCGGTCACCGGCTGGGTCGGCACCTGCCAGACATCGCGCTCATCGCGCGCCGCCATCGCATCGAGCCCCAGCCGCAGATCGCGGACCGACCGGCTCAGCACGCCCTGAACCGACATCAGCTGTGAGCCGATCAGACGATCCGCACCCGATGGGTTGAAAGCCCCCACCCGCCCCATCGTCGGCCGGATGCCAAAAATACCCGTGCAATAGGCGGGATAGCGGACCGAGCCGCCAATGTCATTGCCATGACCGATGGTGCCGATGCCAGCAGCCACAGCCGAACTGGCACCGCCGCTTGAACCGCCCGAGGTGATTGTCTTGTCCCAGGGATTTAGGGTCAGTCCATGCAACTCGTTGCCGGTAAACGCCCGCATGGAAAAAGCCGGGGCATTGGTGCGGCCAATCACCACCGCACCCGCACGCCGCCATGACCGCATCGAGGAACTGTCGCCCGGCGCAATCAAGTCCTTGAAAGCGGCAACACCGTTATCGGTCGGACGGCCAGTCCAGTCGACATTAATCTTCACTGTTACCGGCACGCCGTGCAGCGCCGGCAGATTCTCCTGGCTGCGCGTCTTGGCATCGGCCTTGTCCGCCGTCGCCAATGCCTCCTCGCGCAACACATCGACCACGGCATTGAGGCGCGGATTGACGGCATCCAGGCGGGCAAGGCAGCTCTCGGTCGCTTCCCGCGAACTGAACTGCCCGGTCCTGATGCCATGGGCCGTTGCCGCCGCGTCCAGCTGCCAGATTTCACTCGACATTCCGCTCTCCCAAGGTGGTGGTGGTCTAATATCCCGCCTTGCTCAAGCGTTTCTTCCCTGAAAACTCATAGGCAGTCTGAATGGAGATGTTAGGGCGCATTGATATATTTCAGCATCTTACAATAACGCGTCTAGCGCCTCATGTTAGTTCCGTTTGCCTCTGAATGTTAGTCACGGAATAGAATCCGATCCCTAATTTTAGGGGGACTAACAAAGCCTAGCGGGATATTGCCCCGACCATTGTCGCGTGCAAAGGCAGCTTTTAGCCAACTCGCCGTATGTATGAATCTCGCCAAACCGATGCGCGCCGCGGCCCTGGCGGCGGTCGCTAGTAAGGTTTAGCCCAGTTCGCGCTGTTTTCGATGACCTTGTCGAGCAGCCCCAGAATCGTTTGGCGCTCGTTATGATCGAGGCAGGCCATCATGTCGGCTTCGCGCGCCACGAAGCTGACGAGAATCTTTTTATAAATCTTACGTCCAGCATCCGTGAGATGCAGCACGAGACGACGGCCATCTCGCACATCGGCACTCCGCACGATCAGTTTCTTATTCAGCAATTGCCCTACGGCCTTGGAGATGCTGGTCTTTGGTCGACCTGAGACGTCGCTGATCTGCTGCGCGTTCAGATCTGGGCGTTGGGTCAAGCAGAACAGAATGATCCACTCAGGACGTGACAAGCCGAACGCCTGCTCCATGTTCTTCACAAGGGGGCCGATATAAAAATTCGCCACGTAGTTCAGGCGATAAGCCACCGGGATCGGGTTGCCTTTCAAGACGGCCGCCAGTCTCTCGCGGCGGCCGAAATCGCCATCGGGCTCCCATACCGTGTGCCCTTCATCTACTGGTAAATTCGCGGTCTTTCTCATTTTCGGATATCTCGGTCGAGTGATTCGCTTTTGTCTCCGTCCAGAAAATGCCTGATCGGATCATACCATTGGTGCCGGTTTCGCTCGACGCACAGGAAATGGGAGCCTGGCGACACGATGTGATATTGCTTGTCGCGCGACGCCACGCGGCCCAGCAGACTACGCGCGTCGCTATCTGTCGACGTCGTGTCGCCAGCGCCTCGGATGATCAGGAGCGGCATTGTCAACTTTGCTGGGTCATAGAGTGGCTGACCATTGAACACGGTGACAAGATCCAGAAGGGCCCCATTGGGAATACGTAGCGCCGGCGGACGATGTGACAGCGCGCGAGGATCGGCGGCAGAGAGCGCCGAAAAGATCGCCTCCGCGATGTTCGGCTCGCGGCGACTAGCTGGGTCGTCGCCCTCAAGATCACCCGTCCAGCGCAGCGTCAGATCCTCCAAAGTCAGCAGGCGATAGGCGCCAAATCGTGGATGGAGTTGCCGGCGGCTGTCCGGGTTCGCGATACGCTCGAGCCAGGCCTCGTTCCGCTCGGCATAGAGCGGTGCGGAAAGCACAAGCCGCGCAACGTTCTGCGGGTATCGGGTTGTATACAGCGCCGCCGTGATCGTTCCCCACGAACTTCCGATCATATCGAGAGCGCCCGCGTTCTCACGAGCCATGATGAAGTCAACCGCCGCCCCGATGTCCAGGACGGCGTGTTCCAATGTCGCGAATGGCGGATTGGTGTCCGGTGGCGCGTCCATCACTCGGCCGTTCAATGACAGGCCGTAGCCGCGCACGTCGATCGCGTAGACCGCGCGGCCGCTGCTCGCCAGTTCGCGCAGCATCGAATATCCAGCGACGGGCAAGTCAAACAGGGTGGCTCCGAAGGTCGAACCGTGAACCACCAGGACCGGCCGGAGCCCCTTATTCGTGCCCCGGCTCCCGCGTTGAATGAGCCCGAGCCAAACGTCGTCCGCCTCGGGGGCGCGCAGCCGATGCAGGCAGGTTTGTTCGGCGTTCCCTATTCCATCCTCGATCGTTTGCACCATCGCCATTCCCCGGCCCGCCACTCCGTCTCAAATGAGCTTGGATTCCACGGGCGCTCAGCATATAGTATATTAATGCACTAACTAGTACTAGTGCCAACTATTGTGCCAACGGCACATGAAGAAGAATTCACAGGGGAGAGAACCAATGAAGATCACTCGCCGTACCGCCATACAGACCAGCCTCGCCGCCTCGGCCATGCTGGCCGCGCCCAATATCGTACGTGGACAATCCAGGCCCAGCGCGGCGCGCACAATCCGCGCGGTCATGCACGGCGATATTCCGACCTACGACCCGATATGGACGACGGCGAATATGGCCGGCTACCACGGCGGCATGGTCTACGACACCCTGTTCGGCATTGACGGCAACCAGCAGCCCCAGCCACAGATGGTCGGCCGCCATGGCGTCTCAGACGACAAGCTGACCTACACATTCGAGCTGCGTGACGGGCTCAAGTGGCATGATGGCTCGGCAGTCACCACGGCCGATATCGTACCCTCTCTGAAACGCTGGGCCGCGCGCGACGGCGGCGGGCAGCATCTGATGGAACGGGTCAAAGACCTCGCCACCAAGGACGAGAAGACGTTCAGCATCACACTGCGGGAGCCTTATGGCCTGGTGCTGGACGTGTTGGCCAAGACCAACATGCCGATCTGCTTCATGATGCGTAAGAAAGAGGCCGAGACCGATCCGATGCAGAAGATCGATCAGGTCGTCGGCTCTGGGCCTTTCACACTCAACCTCGACGAAACCAAGCCTGGCACGCAGTATGTGTACGACCGCAACCCGAACTACGTGCCGCGCGCAGAGGCCGCGTCCGGTATCGCTGGCGGCAAGATCGCCAAGGTCGACCGCGTCATCATGATCAATATGCCGGACGCGCAGACCGCGGTCGCCGCCTTGCAGGCCGGCGAGATCGACTTCTATGAAGTGCCGCCAGCCGATCTGCTGCCGCAGCTCGAGAGTGACCGCAACATCAAGATCGAAGTGCTGAACGGGCTTGGTAATGTCGGCCAGGTACGGCTTAACTACCTGCATCCGCCCTTCGACAACATCAAAGCGCGCCAGGCGATGCTATACATCGTAAAGCAGAGCGACGTGCTGAAGGCCACCTTCGGGGATTCGAAATACGTCAAGCAGGTCTCGTCGTATTTTGGCATGGGTACGCCCATGGAGAACGATGCCAATATCGATTGGTTCAAAGGCGGGCAGAACGTCGCCAAGGCGCGCGAACTGTTCAAGGAGGCCGGCTATGACGGTCGCCCGATTGTCATTATGCAAGCGACGAATATTGCCGTGATGAGCAACACGAGCCTCGTTATCGCGCAAGCGATGCGACAGGCCGGCCTTAACGTCCAGGTTGAGGCTATGGACTGGTCGAACGTCGTACAGCGTCGCGGCAGCAAGGCCCCGCCAAACCAGGGCGGCTGGAACATCTTCATTACGTGGTCGGGTGGTGCCGCCATTGGCAATCCGATCCTTCTCTCCGCCCATGCTGCGACCGGCGACAAGGCCTGGTTCGGCTGGCCCTCCGACGCCAAGCATGAGGAGCTGCGCAACAAATGGGCCCTGGCCTCGACGCTTGACGCACGCAAGGCTGTGGCCCGTGAGCTCCAGGAAAATGCGTGGAATTTCGTGCCCCAGCTCTACTACGGACAATGGGTGCAACCCGCGGCCATGCGCCGCAATCTGCGGGGCGTGATCCCGGTCGCGGAGATCGTCCCATGGTGGAACGCGGAGAAGGTGTAACCCTGATTATGCCCCCGGCGGCGCGGAGATGTAGAATATTCCTCCGCGTCTCCGGGGCGAATTCTCCGTGAGCAGAGGCAAGATCGGGAGCACCACATGACCGCGTATATCATTCGGCGCCTGCTCATGACGATCCCCGTCATGGGCCTGGTGGCTGTCTTTGTGTTCCTTCTCCTCCATCTGGCTCCCGGCGACCCAGCAGCCATCATGGCCGGGGACAATGCCTCACCCGAGAGCATCATGGAAATCCGCCACAAGCTGGGCCTGGACGAGCCGTTGTGGCGGCAGCTTGTGGTTTGGCTCGCCAGCCTGGCATCGGGTGACCTTGGCCGTTCCATGTTCTGGGGCGATCCGGTCACCACACTGATCGCCCAGCGTGCCGAACCGACAATTTCTCTTGCCGTGACCACGATCGTGTTCGCCATGACGGTAGCGGTCTGCCTTGGTGTGGTTGCCGCAGCCAACGTTGGACGAGCTGTCGACCGCTTCGTGATGGGTCTCGCCGTCGCAGGCTTCTCTGTTCCAGTCTTTGTTGTCGGATACCTGCTCATCTTTTTGTTCTCCATCGAACTCCGCTGGCTGCCGGTACAGGGCTATACGCCGCTCGCCGACGGCATCATGGCCTGGCTTCACAATCTCATCCTGCCGACGCTGACGCTCGGTCTCGCCTACGTGGCCCTTATCGCGCGTATCACGCGCACGACCATGCTCGACGTTCTGGCGGAGGATTACATCCGCACCGCCAATGCCAAAGGTGTAGCAAGGGTCCCAATGCTCTTGCGCCATGCCCTCAAAAACGCTGCCGTGCCGATCGTAACGGTCATAGGCATTGGCGTGGCATTGCTGATCGGAGGAGTGGTGATCACCGAGACGGTTTTCAACATCCCGGGCATCGGCCGGCTTGTCGTAGACGCGATCGCGCGGCGCGACTATCCGATCATTCAGGGCGTCATCATGATCTTCGCTGGCATCTATGTGCTGGTGAACCTGCTCGTCGACCTGTCCTACACATTCCTTGACCCGCGCATTCGGTATTGAGATGACAGCCCTTTCCCAAGTAAGCGGCCGAAGATCCGGCCTCCCCGCCCGCCTTGCCGAATTCGGACGGCGCAGTCCGACAATCGTGATCGGCGCCACAATCCTGGTTTTCATGGCGTGCGTCGCGATCATGGCGCCGCTCCTGGCAGGCGATCCGACCTTCATCAATCCCGTGGACCGCCTGCAGCCCCCCTCTGCAGCGCACTATTTCGGCACCGATCATCTCGGCCGGGACATCTTCGCGCGCTGCGTTTACGGGGCCCGTGTATCTCTGGTCGTCGGGCTGTCGGTGGCGGCTCTCGCAGTGACCGGCGGGCTCGCCATCGGGCTCGCCGCTGGCTACCTGCGAAGCGTCGATAATCTGGTGATGCGGTTGATGGATGGATTGATGGCCATTCCGGCAATTCTCCTGGCCATCGCTCTCGTATCTCTCAATCAGGCCGGTGTTGGAATCGTCATCGTGGCAATCACCATTCCGGAGATCCCCCGCGTCGTGCGTCTGGTACGCTCTGTCGTACTGACCACCCGTGAACAGCCCTATATCGAGGCGGCGATCAGCGGCGGCAGCCGCAAGCTCAAGATCATCCTGCGTCATATCCTCCCGAGCACGATCCCGCCGCTGATCGTCCAGGCAACCTACGTGGCCGCGTCGGCTATCCTGATCGAGGCCGGGCTGTCGTTTCTTGGCGCCGGCGTTCCCCCCGAGACGCCGACCTGGGGCAATATCGTCGCCTCGAGCCGGCTGCTTCTGGCGCGCGCACCATGGACAATTTTCTTCCCTGGGGCCTGCCTCGCCCTCGTTGTCCTGGCAATCAATCTGCTTGGTGACGGACTGCGCGATCATCTCGATCCGCGCCTGGCACGGCGGATGTAGCCGATGACCGCTCCCGTTCTCGAAGTTCAAAACCTCCACACCCAGTTCTTTACCCGCGAAGGCGTCGTACGCGCCGTAGACGGCCTGTCTTTCACCGTCGGCGCGAAAGAGACGTTATCAATTGTCGGCGAATCCGGCTGCGGAAAGAGCGTAACCGCTCTATCGATCATGCGTCTCATCCCGGAGACCAGCGGCCGCATCGTATCCGGCGCAGTGCGTTTTGGCGGGACCGATCTCACAAGCTTGCCAGAGGCGCAGATGCGCGGCATCCGCGGCAACCGTATAGCCATGGTCTTTCAAGAGCCGATGACTTCACTCAACCCGGTGATGACCATCGGCGATCAGATCGCCGAGGCCGTTATGATCCATCAGGGTTTGGCGCGTGCGGCGGCGCTTGAGCGAGCCCAAGCCATGCTCGATCTGGTCCGCATTCCCGATGCAAGGCGTCGCCTGGGCGACTATCCACATCAGTTCTCCGGTGGAATGCGGCAGCGTGTCATGATCGCGATGGCGCTGTCCTGCAATCCTATGGTGTTGATTGCCGACGAACCCACTACGGCGCTTGATGTCACGATCCAGGCACAAATTCTAAAGCTTATGCGTGAACTCAAAGACAGATTAGATGCTGCAATCATCCTGATCACCCACGATCTCGGCGTCGTCGCGGAAAACGCGCAACGCGTGGTCATCATGTACGCAGGGCGAAAGGTCGAGGAGGCGCCGATGCTCGAACTCTTCGATCGCCCGCTTCATCCCTATACGCGCGGCCTTATGGCCTCGATCCCGCGCGGTCACCGTCCGGGAACGCCCACGCGGCGGCTGGCGGAAATTCCCGGTATCGTGCCATCACTCCGCGATCCGATTGTGGGATGCGCCTTTGCGCCGCGGTGCGGGTTCGCGACCGCACACTGCCGCGCCGAAGCGCCGCCGCTCACCGAGCCTGTCCCGGGCCACATTGTGGCGTGCTGGGAAGCCGGCCGGAGCACACCCATATGACGACGCCGGTGCTCGAAGTCGACAATCTGATCAAGCATTTCCCCGTCGTTCGCGGCATACTTCGCCAGGCTGTGGGCCAAATCAGGGCCGTCGATGGCGTCTCCTTCGTCCTGCGCGGCGGCGAAACCTTGTGCTTGGTTGGCGAGTCCGGGTGCGGCAAGTCGACCGTCGGCCGTCTCCTGGTCAAGCTCATGCAGCCGACCTCGGGCCGCATCCTCCTCGATGGGGTCGATGTGACGCATCTCGACGAGGAAGGCATGCGGCCGCACCGCCGACGCATCCAGCTGGTGTTCCAGGATCCTTATGCGTCACTCAATCCGCGGCTCACGGCTGGCCAAATCGTCGGTGAGCCCCTGGAGAACTTCGAGGACCTGACCAGCACGGCCCGGGAGGAAAAGGTCGTGATGTTGCTTGAGCGGGTCGGCTTGCGCGCTGACGCGATGGTCAAGTATCCGTTCGAATTCTCCGGAGGGCAGCGCCAGCGGCTCGGCTTGGCGCGCGCCCTGGCGCTGCAGCCGGCGGTGATCGTGGCCGACGAGCCGGTCTCAGCGCTTGACGTCTCAGTGCAGGCGCAAGTCATCAACCTGATGATGGACCTGCAAGAGGAATTCAACCTCGCTTATCTCTTCATCTCGCACGACCTTGGCGTTGTCGAGCATATCGCGCACCGCGTGGCAGTTATGTATCTAGGCCGCATCGTCGAGATGGCGGACAAGGAGGCACTGTTTGCTCACCCCCTGCATCCTTATGCGGAAGCACTGATCGCCGCCGCCCCTGTGGCCGATCCGCGCGCCCAGCGCCGCGAGCTGGTGATCGAAGGCGACGTGCCTAGCCCGATGAACCCGCCTTCAGGCTGTCACTTCCACACACGCTGCCCCTACGCGATCGATCGCTGCCGGATCGAAACCCCCGATTTGCGGGAAGTGACACCAGGCCGATGGGTGTCTTGCCACCTCCGCGAAACCGCGGTTTGAGAAGTCGAGCCTAACGGACGTTACGGTCCAAGGTGCCAGCACCTGCAGATTGATCTGAGACCCGAAGCCCGAGCGCACAGACTGACACACCCAGGTGGCAACCGTGTTGGGCCTGGGAGGCTTCTAGTCCTTCAGGGTAAGCCCTAGATCGTTCACCGGGACGGGCGGCGGGGCGTCAAAAACTCAGGCGACTAAAAGCTGAAGGCCGGAGACCCGTTTGAATCGCCAGCCCTCGGTGCTTGATTCACAAGGAATATCCCGAACTCAGACCAGTTTCTTTCCAGCGTTTAGGCGGTCGCTTTCCTTGCAGCCCGCGAAACTATGCGGCCGTAGGGCGCGACGCGATCAAACGATATCTACACAGCAACCGTTACTTGCGACAAAAGCGGATCGCCGCGGCGCAAGCGGGATGCGTTCTCGGCACACAGCTCAGCAATCCTTTTCAGAACGTTCGGGTCGCCTTGGCCTGAGATATGCGGCGACAGGATTACGTTTTCCAAATTCCAAAGCCCGGAATCGGAAGGAAGTGGCTCTGGTACAAAGACATCCAGGCCAGCAGCCCGGATGCGACCATCCTTTAGCGCAAGCTCCAATGCCGCTTGGTCAATCACCGGGCCGCGAGCGACATTGATGAATATTGGGCAACGCACCATCAACTCGAACTGCTCGGCGGCTATTAGGGCTTTTGTGTCCTCAGTCAGCGGCACGCAGACGAATACAACATCGGCCATGCCGAGAGCCTGCCCCAGTTCTGAGATGGGCGTAGTCTGATGAAAGCCTGAAACAGATGCCCCGCTGCGGTTGATGCCAATGGTTTTCATGCCAAAGGCTGCGGACCGGCTCGCGATCGACTTGCCGATTTCACCACAACCGATGATAACCGCAGTCTGACCTTCAAGGCCGGTTACATGAGTAAGGATGTTTTTCTGGTTCCAGTCTTTTCGGAGCCGGGCGCGTTCGAGATGGACTATGCCTCGCGACAAGGACAGCAACATTGCGAACGCGTGCTCGGCGACGCCTCGTCCCCAGGCCGAAGCTGCGTTGCAAACGGGGACATTCGCCGGGCCGCCATGCCTGAGAAATGTGTCGATGCCGGAACTGGTGAACTGAATCCACCGAACGTTCTTCCCATGCTCACACAAAGCATCCGCAACCTTCTTGTCATAGGCAAAGCCAGAGACAATCACGCCATCCGCCTTACCCACGGCCGTGGAAAAACCATCGATGTCTTTCACGCCTTCAACGGTAATTCCGTCGACAGTGGACAGGCGTTGAAGAATTTCTTCATCAAAGCGGATGGTATGGCAGACAATATGCGGGGCTCGGATCACGCAGCTATCCTAAGTGTTGCGATATTTACTTAGGCAGCTTGTCCGCCCAATCAGCAATAGCATTCGCTGTTTCAACTGGCTTCTCAGCAGGCAAAGCGTGACTTGCATTTGGAATGACGGCAATCGATACACGGTCACCGAATTCGTCCTTGGCCTCCGCCCGTGAGCTCTCCGGCCGAAACGGGTCAGAGCCAGCCTGGAGGTCGAGCATAGGCGCGGTGCCACCGGCCCACCAAGCGTTCTGGTTTGTAATCTTGCGGGCGTCGCGCTGACTTTTGGTGACATCCTCGTGCCATCCCTCCAGCCATGGTGTCGGGTCATTTCCATCGGCGAAAAAGGCCAGTCTCAGACCCGCCAGTTTTTGATCACGGGTCGAGGAAGGATCATTAATCATAGTGATGGCGTCGGAGAGCTCCTGCGGCCATTTCTTTGCGCCCCCAGCCAGAAGCACAACACCGCGTGTCATCTGCGGATGATCGGCTGCGATTGTCTTGGCTATCCATTGGCCATAGGCATGTCCGGCAATAATGGCTCTACCGCCCTCGGCAGCAATCACCGCAGCGAAATCCAGGCCGAAATCATGGAAGGTGACGTTTTTCATGGGGCCGCGTGAACCGCCGATGCCTCGTGGTTCGGGCAGCGCAACCTTGTAGCCGCGTTTGGCAAGCTGGTCCGCCAATGGGCCGAATTCAGCGGTGCCGCGGCCCGTCGAGGCAATGATAAGGACAAGCGGCCCCTGGCCCCGGACGGAATAGGCAATGGTGGCATCGCCATTTCTGACGACCCGTTCGTCCGCTGCGAAGGCAGATGAAAGGGTTGTCAGTGCCAGTGCTGCTCCCACTCCAAACGCTATGAAAAACCGTCGCATAGTCATCTCTGGCCTCCAGATTTCTTGGGATTGGAGCATATCTTGTTAGCTGTTGAAGACGGGCTTCCGCTTCTCTGCAAAAGCGCGCTGCGCTTCCTTGCTGTCCTCGGTAGCCGAAAGAATCACGGTCTGTGACTGTTCGTACCGGTAGCCATCACGAAGCGTCATATCTTCGGTGACGTTGAAGGAACGCTTGGCGGCCTGCACGGCGAGCGGGCTCTTTGCGGCGATGGTCCGTGCGATATCCAAAGCGGTCTCCATCAGCTTGTCCCCCGGCACGCAGGCTGACACCACGCCCTGGCGGTAGAGGTCCGGACCATAGATGCGGCGAGCCGTATAAATCAGCAGGCGGGCATCGGATTCACGGAAGAAGCGGCGGACATGGCTGACGCCGCCAGCTAGGCCGACATCGACCTCGGTCATGGACAGGAAGCCTTCCTCGGCGCAGACCAAGATGTCGCAGCACAGCGCCAGGACGCAGCCCGCACCGATGGCTGCGCCATTGATGGCGGCAATAACCGGCTTGCTGCATTCCATCACGACGTCGAAGGAGGCACGCACATTGCGATTGTGGAGCGGATAGGCGCCTGCATCAGAATGATTTGGGCGGTCCTTGAGGTCGGCACCTGCCGAGAATGTCTTGCCGTTGCCGGTCACGACAATCGCGCGAACATCTTTCCGGTCGTTAAAAGAGTCAAATATCTGAACAATCTCTTCGCGAAACTTCCGGTTCTGCGCGTTCACTGGTGGACGGTTCAGAGAGACGGTGGCGACGTAATCCGCGATCTCGACGGTAAAGCACTCATAGGTATCAGACATTTCGTTCTCCATTAGAAATCGTAAAGTTCAGTGGGATTCTTGACCAGAATGCGATGTCGCACGGTCTCATCGGGTTCCCACTCCCGGAATAGATCGAGGAGATGACCGACATCGGGCGCGCGGTCAGCAAGGCGCAAATGCGGCCAGTCCGAACCCCAAACCAGGTGGTTCGGGTTGGCTGCAATCAAGGCATCGTGGAACGGTCGTAGGTCGGCGTAGTCAGGGAAGGCCTGTGAGCAGCGGCACAGCACGAGCTTTACCCAAAGCCACCCTTCCTGCAGGGCTCGCAGGATTTTCCGGAACGCCGGGTCGTCGACGCCACGGGAAACGACGAGGCTGGCCATGTGGTCGAGAACGACCGGAATGCCCAGGCTGCGATAGCGCGGGATGAGGTCCGCATGGCGGTCGATCGGCCCCCAAATCTCGGCATGCCAGCCCCGCGCACGCATGCCAGGCACCAAGTCGTCCAAGGCCTCTGTGGCCACTGCCCCAGGGAACCGGCCGGTGCCGCCGGGTACAGTCATGTCGTTGAACCGCAGGCCACGGATACCGGCTGCATGCCAGCGGTCGAATGTTTTCTCATCCAGCGTGCTGCTGGCGCAAATGCCTCGAAGCTTGCCGCCTGAGGCATTGAGGGCGTCAATCATCAGTTCCGGGTCACTGCCGTAGGCGCCGGGCTGAACAATGACTCCACGCTCCAGTCCGGTCCTGACCCGCATATCCAGATGTAATTCTACCGGCGCGAAGGGCGGCGTGTAGTGCATCTGATGCACAACTGGGAATCGATCATATGGGCCAAAGATGTGGGTATGGCTGTCACAGCTTCCCTGAGGAAGCTGCCAGCCCGGCGGACGGGCGGGCGGCGGCGAAGCGTCGGTCATGCCGATTTCCCGACAGGAGGCAGCACGGTCGGGCCGGACCCGGATACCGGCAACGGCGGGACCGCTCCGTCAAGGACAGGAATCTCGTGAGCATTCAGTGTGAATGAGACCATCGTGTAGTAGCCAATGACTGCAGTCAGTTCGACACAGCCCTGTTCGCCCCACCGCTTGGTAACAGCGGCATGAAGCGCGTCAGTGACATTTCCGGTCTGCAAAAGAAGGCGGGTGAATTCGTAAACTTCAGCCTCGGCTTCGTCCGCCAGTTGTGGCGCCTGTCCGAGGCGGATAGCCTCGATGGTGGCTGGGTCCAGTCCGGCCACCCGGGCTGCCTCGGCGTGAATCTGGAACTCAAGCTGGCTGTTCCAGTATCGCCCTGTCGCGATGACCGCCAACTCATTGAGCTTGGCAGGAAGGCCAGTCTTGTAGCGCAGGAATATGCCGACCTGAGACCAGCGCGCAGCCAGTTCCGGACTGTGAATGATGGCGCGGAGCGGACCGACCATCCGGCCGCGCGGCCCCGAAACCACATCGTCGTAGACGCGCTTTTGGTCAGGCGTGAATTCTTCAACGGTGGGGAAATGCAGGCGGGTCATTGATCGTTACTCCGATACTGCGGCTAGTGCGAGTTCCTTCAGAATCTGGTCGGTATGCTCGCCCAGCAGCGGCGGTGGCCGGTCGAATACCAGCGGCTCGTTCCTGAAATTCAGCGGGCTCACGACCTGTTTGACTGTACCGCCTGTCGGGTGCGGCAGGTCCCGGAGCATCTTCCGGTGTTCAACCTGCGGGTCGGAAAAAACCTCCGGAATAGAATTGATTGGCGCGCAGGGTACGCCCGCGGTATCAAGAGACAAGATTAGGTCGGCACGCTTCCAATTGGCGAATGTTGCCTTTAGCAATCCATCGAGCATTCCGTGATTGCGGACGCGCGCCGGATTGGTGGCGAAGCGCTCGTCCGCCGACCATTCCGGGTAGCCCAAAATTTCCGCGAGCTTGCCGAATTGGCCGTCATTTCCGACAGCGAGAACGAAATCGCCATCTGCGCACGAGAAGACATCCTGGGGCTGGATGTTGGGATGCCGGTTGCCGCCGCGTTTCGGGGCATTCCCGGATAGCGCCCAGTTCATCGCCTGGTTCGAAAGAATGGCAGCCTGGACATCCAGCATGGCGAGGTCGATGTATTCGCCTTGCCCGGTCTCGGCGCGGCGAGTGAGCGCAGCCAGCACGCCGACTGTGGCGTACATGCCGGTCATCAGGTCAACGATCGGAATACCGACTTTCTGCGGCCCGGCACCGGGCATGCCATCCCGCTCGCCAGTGATGCTCATCAGGCCACCCATGGCCTGAATGGCGAAGTCATACGCGGCTGCCGCCTTGCGGGGGCCTGACTGTCCAAAGCCAGTCACCGAGGCGTATATCAGGCGAGGATTGATAGCTTTCAGTGCCGGATAGTCGAGACCGTACTTCGAGAGGGTGCCTACCTTGTAGTTCTCGACGACGACATCGCTGATGGCTGCAAGCTGCCGCACAGTCTCCTGGCCTTCAGGAGTTGAGATATCCAGCGCCATGGAACGCTTCCCGCGATTTACCGACAGGTAATAGCCAGCTTCTTTGGTTGGCTTACCATCTGTGCCCTGCAGAAATGGCGGACCCCAGGCGCGCGTGTCATCACCAGCGCCCGGCCGCTCGATTTTGATGACGTCAGCACCCAGATCAGCAAGAATCTGCGTGGCCCATGGCCCAGCCATAATCCGGCTCAGATCCAGAACGCGGACATGACTCAGGGGGCCGCGGCGGTGGGTTTTCGTTTCATGAATCATTGACGACCTCGGTGGCAATAGCGGAGGGGCGTTTGCTGAAACTCTGATGCCAGGCAGCCAAAGCGGGATAATCGGACCGCCAATTCCAGTCTTCATAGCGGAAATCCAGATAGGACAGAGCACAGCCGAGCGCGATGGCCGACAGCGATAGCGGACCGTCACCAGTCGTCAGGGCCGACTTCTCAAAGCGCTGCATCGTCGCCACGGACTTGGCTTCAAAGCTGGTCAGCCAATCGGCAGTTTGAGCATGAGCAGGTTTATTGCGCTCATTGCGCCACAGAATCAGAATGTCCAGAAACCCGGTCGCCAAAGCATGGCGGCTCAGTTCCGCCCATCGGTCGGTCCCCGACGCAGGAATGATGCGGTTTCCACCGGCCAGCGCGTCGAAATATTCGCAAATGACACCTGAATCTATCAGGACACCGCCGTCCTCAAGGATGAGCGTCGGAATCTTGCTGAGCGGATTGTCCGGCATCAGATCAGTGTTCGGCGAGCTCATTTGCACGACGGTTCGCCGGAGTTCCAGACGGTCGACCAGTCCAAGCTCATGGGCGGCAATCATGACCTTTCGGACGAAAGGTGATCGCGGCGACCAGTGAAGTGTCATCATGAGAGACCTGCCGGAGAATTGACGATAG
>NZ_CALRUC010000028.1:0-38157 GCF_943371255.1 Ferrovibrio terrae
CGGATTTCTGACGTAAACTCCGCGTAAACGGAGCTGACCATGATTCGATACGGCATATTCGCAATTCTGCTCGGGGCGGCGGCGCCTGCCATGGCCCAGCCCGCCATGCTGCCGCTGATCGATGCCCATGTGCATTACAGCCATGATGCCTGGGACAACCTGCCCACGGCGGAGGCCATCGCTATCCTGCGCAAGGCCAACCTGCGCAAGGTGCTGGTCTCCAGTTCCAGCGACGAGGGCACCCAGCGGCTTTACCAGGCGGCGCCCGATCTCATCGTGCCCGAGCTGCGGCCTTACCGCCGCCGCGGCGAGATCAGCAGCTGGTTCCGCGATGACAGCATCATCACCCATATGGAAGCCCGGCTGGCGCAGTATCGCTATGTCGGGATCGGCGAATTCCATCTCTACGGCGCCGATGCAGACCTGCCGGTGCCGCGTCGCATGGTGCAACTCGCCAAGCAGCACAAGCTGTTCCTGCATGCCCATAGCGATGCCGATGCTGTCGAGCGCCTGTTCCGCCAGGATCCGCAGGCACTCATCCTCTGGGCCCATTCCGGTTTCGACCGGCCCGATGGCGTGCGCGAGCTGCTGAAGCGTTACCCGGCGCTGTGGGCTGATCTGGCCTTCCGCAATGACCATGCCTCGAATGGCAAGGTCGATCCGGCCTGGCGGGCGCTGTTTGAGGAATTCCCCGACCGCTTCATGGTCGGCACCGATACCTTCACGCCGGAACGCTGGCACTATATCGAAGAGCATGCCAAGTGGTCGCGCGCCTGGCTGGCCGATCTGCCGGCACCGCTGGCCGAGCGCATCGCCTGGCGCAATGCCGAAGCGCTGTTTGGCCGCACCGGCTTCAAGGCCGACCGCTGAGACCTGCCATGCGTCTGTTTGCCCTGGTTCTGGCGCTGCTGCTGGCCTGCAATCCGGCCTGGGCCTGCGGCGAAGTGCCCGCGCAGGCGCGGGTGGTGGAGGGGGCGCAGTTCCGCCTGGTGGTGCTCGCCATGCCGACGCCGGTTCCGCTCAACGCACCTTTTGCACTCGATATCAGGCTGTGCAATGCCCGCATGGCCGAACTGCCGCGGCTCAGTGCGGTCGATGCCTGGATGCCGGCCCATCGCCACGGCATGAACTACAAGCCGACGCTCACCAAGATCGACTGGGGGCATTACCGCGCCGAAGGCCTGTTGCTGCATATGCCCGGTGAATGGGAATTCGTGTTCGACTTCGCCGGTCCGCCGCAGCGCGAGCGGTTGAGTTTCCGTTTCAACGCGCGATGAGGCTCTTGCTGGTATTCACCCTGTTGCTGACGCTCAGCAGTGGGGCATGGGCAGATACCGATGTATCGGCGCAAATCAGTCGTACCCTCAGCCATGGTCCCTGGCCACCGGCGGCCGCACCGGACCCCAGCAATCGCCTGTCTGGAAAGCCTGAAGCGATCCGCCTCGGTGCCGTGCTGTTCGGCGAACCGCGGCTGTCGGCCAATGGCGGCATCAGTTGCCAGTCCTGCCACCAGCCGCAGCATGGCTGGAGCGAGCCGAAGGCGCGCAGCGAAGGCCTGCACCGGCTCGACCGCAACACGCCGGGTCTCTTGAATGCCCGGCTGCAGCGCTGGTTTGGCTGGGATGGCGCCAATGACAGTTTATGGGCCGCTGCGATCCGCCCCATTCTGGCTGCAACCGAGATGGGCGGCTCGGTGGCGGCGACCGCGCGGCTGCTGCGCGAGGATCGCCCGCTGGCCTGTCTGGTGCGTCGGGTCGATCCGGCCGCGGCGACGCTGGATGACGAAGGCTTGCTGGTGCTGGCTGCCAAGGCGCTGGCGGCGTTTCAGGAAACCCTGATCTCGCCACGCACGCCATTTGATGACTACCGCGATGCGCTGGCGGCCAGTGACCGTGCCGCCATGGCACGCTATCCGGCCAGCGCGCAACGTGGTCTGGCGCTGTTCATCGGGCGCGGCCAATGCGCCACCTGCCACACGGGTGCGAATTTCAGCAACGGCGAATTCCATGATACCGGGCTGCCATTCTTCGTCAGCGATCCCGGCCAACCCCGTCGCGTCGATCCCGGTCGCCATGGCGGCATCACGCAGGTGCTGGCCAGCCCCTTCAATCTGCTCGGGCGCCATAACGACGATCCGGCCGGCGCTGCCGCCATTCCGGTACGCCATGTCGTGCAGTTGCATCGCAACTGGGGAGAATTCAAGGTGCCCAGCCTGCGCGGTCTGATGGCCACCGCGCCCTACATGCATGACGGCAGCAAGCCCGACCTGCGCCATGTGATCGGGCATTATTCCGATCTCGACGAGGATCGCCTGCATGCCGATGGCGAGGCCATCCTGAAGCCGCTGCGGCTCAGCGACGCTGAAACCGGCGATCTGCTGGCATTTCTTGAATCGCTCAGCGTGCCCGATGATACGGCGCAGCGTTATGAAGCCCTGCGCCACCAGGCCGCCAGCATCTGTCGCTGATACTCAGGCGTGCAGGATTTTTGCCGCGGGGTTGCGCAGCGGCAGGCTGATCGTCGCCACCGTGCCCTTGCCGGGCTGCGACTCCAGATCCAGCGTGCCGCCATGCAGTTCGGCCAGCGATTTCACCAGCGGCAGGCCCAGGCCCGTGCCCTGATGCTCGCGGCTCAGCACGCCGCGCACCTGGCCGAAAGGGGCCAGCGCCTTGGGGATATCCTGCGCCGTCATGCCGACGCCGGTGTCATGCACGGCGATTTTCAGAATCCGGTCGGTCAGCGTGGCCGCCACCCAGGCACGGCCGCCGCGCGGGGTGAATTTCACGGCATTGCTCAGCAGGTTGAGCAGCATCTGCCGCAGCATGCGTTCATCGGCCTGCAGCTGGGGCAGGCCGTCGGGCACATCGGCGCTCAGTTGCACGCCGGCACGGTCGGCTTGCATCTGCATCATCTCCAGGCTGTCGACGATAACGGCATGGGGATTGAGCGATTCGATATGCGGCTCCATGCGCCCGGCTTCCACCTTGGCCAGATCCAGCACATCGTTGATCAGTTGCAGCAGGTGTTCGCCAGATTTGCGGATGTCGTCCACATATTCCAGCTGCTTTGCCGGCATGGAACCGAAATAACCGGCCAGCAGCGATTCCGAGAAGCCGATGATGGCATTCAGCGGCGTGCGGAATTCATGGCTCATATTGGCGAGGAAGGCACTCTTCGACCGGTTGGCCACTTCCGCCATTTCCTTGGCGTGCAGCAGCTCGCGCTCGGTGGCCTCGCGCTCGGCGATGTATTTGGTCAGCGCCACCGTGCGCTCGTCGACGCGCGCTTCCAGCGTATCAGCCAGTTCGCGCAGCTGGTCCTGCACGCGGCGCAGCTCGGTGATGTCGGAATAGGAGGTGACGAAGCCGACATCGGGGATCGGCGTGCCGATCACTTCGATGACGCGGCCATTGGGGCGGCGACGCTGGATGCGATGGGCATTGAACTGCCGCGCCAGCGCCACGCGTTCCGCGATCATGGTCTCCACATCGCCCGGGCCATATTCGCCATGCTCCGCATTCCAGCGCACGAAGCGTTCAAACGGCGTGCCGGGCCGGCCTAGCTCGGCTGGATAATCCAGCATCTGCAGGAAGCGCTGATTGCACATCAGCAGCTTCAGGTCGGTATCGAACAGTGTGATGCCGTGGCTGATCGTATCCAGCACCACATCGAGCATGCGGTTCTTGTCATGCAGTTCGACCCTGCGGTCCTGTTCATGACGTCGCCGCTCGGTGATGTCGCTGTAGACGGTGACCCAGCCACCGTTGGGCAGGGGATTGCCGCGGATTTCCAGAACCGTGCCATTGGGCCGCACGCGCTCAAAATGGTGGTGCTGGAATTTTGCCGCCAGTTCGATGCGTTCGCGCACCTGGGTTTCCACGTCGCCGGGCCCGTATTCGCCGCGCATGGCATTGTAGCGGTAGAAGGTGTCCACCGGCGTACCGGCTTCACCGAAGCTGGCGGGAAATTCGAGCAGCTCGAGATAACGGCGATTGCAGACGATCAGCTTCAGCTCTTTGTCAAAGATGCTGATGCCTTGATCGAGGTGGTCGAGACCCTGCAGGAGCTGCACATTCTGGTGCACGCCGCCGAGCTCCTTGCTTGTGAATCGTTGTCTTAAGCTAAACCGTACCGCGCAGGAAAAAAATGGCGGAAAGCATGCGTATCGCCGCTATGTGATCCTGGAATGCCTTCGGGCATGAAAAAAGCCGCCTTTCGGCGGCTTCGTTCAGAACGCGAATGACGCGCAGTCCGATTACATCGAACCTTCGCGCTGGGCGCGCTTGCGGGCCAGCTTGCGGGCGCGGCGGATGGCTTCAGCCTTCTCGCGGGCGCGGCGCTCCGACGGCTTCTCGTAATGACCGCGCAGCTTCATCTCGCGGAAAATACCTTCACGCTGCATCTTCTTCTTCAGCGCCTTGAGCGCCTGATCAACGTTGTTATCGCGAACCAAGACCTGCACGAGGGGTCCATCCTTTCGGGTCAATAGAATTCCGTTTGCGGAGCTAGGCTCCGGCAAGTGGCGGGTTCTAACACGCTGTCCCGGCTTTGTGAAGCGACTTTGTCGATATCCGGGAGCATTATTCGCCTGGTCTTAAGTCATTGGTGGAAATAGGCGATCTGGCGGCTTGGCGGCGCCGGTACTCTGGCCTAGGCTTCCGGGCATGGCAATTCTCAAGATCGCAAAGATGGGCCACCCGGTCCTGGCCCGGCCGGCCGACTCGGTAACGGACCCGACCGCGCCGGAAATCCGACAGCTGATCGCCGATATGGTCGATACCATGATCGATGCGCCGGGCCAGGGCCTGGCCGCGCCTCAGGTGCATGTGCCGCTGCGGGTGGCGGTGTTCCTGACCCCGGATGAAGGCGATGGCGAGCGCGAGCTGGTTACCCTGGTCAATCCACGCTGGGAAGCGCTGGGACCCGAGCAGGATACGGCCTGGGAGGGCTGCCTGTCGGTGCCGGGCATGCGCGGCCTGGTGCCGCGCTATACCCGTATCCGCTATGAGGGCACGCTGCCCGATGGCACGCCGCTTCAACGCGAGGTGGGCGGCTGGCATGCCCGGGTGGTCCAGCATGAGCTGGATCATCTCGACGGCATCCTGTATCCCCAGCGCATGACCGACCTGCGCGATCTGGTCTTTGAAAGCGAGCTGCGGCACCGGGCGAGCTTGCGCCCGCAGGAGGCTGAAGAATGAGCGACGAGCATCTTCTGACTGAAAAACGGGCCCTGCTGGCAGCGATGCTGCCGCACGTGCCCTTCGATGGCTGGAGCGGCAAGACCCTGGCACAGGCGACACAGGATTGCGGCTTCGACGCGGGCATGGCGAGCCGGGCCTTCCCCGGCGGCGCTGCCGCGGCGCTGGACTTCTGGGTGACGGAAACCGACACCGCCATGCTGCGGGCGCTGGAAAGCCATGATCTTGCGGCGATGAAGGTGCGTGACCGGGTGAAACTGGCAGTGCTGACGCGGCTGGAGATCGTGGCGCCGCATCGCGAGGCGGTGCGCCGCGCCCTGGCGCTGGAAGCCCTGCCGCAACATGCCCCGCGTATGTTGCGCCAAGTGTACCGTACGGTGGATGCGATCTGGTATGCCGCCGGCGATACCGCCACGGACTTCAATTTCTACAGCAAGCGCATGCTGCTGGCTGGCGTTTATGCCGCAACCCTGCTGCACTGGCTGGATGACAAGTCAGAAGGCTTTGCCGGCACTGCAGCGTTTCTCGATCGCCGGCTGGCCGATGTGATGCGCATCCAGCAGGCCAAGGGCCAGCTCGGCAAGCTGGCCGAAAAGCTGCCGAACCCGTTCCGCAACCTGCGGCGGGTTTAAGGGCTCAACAAACAGGATTTTGGTGGTTCAGACCGAGAGGCTGAGGAACTGGCCGGCCTGGCTCGGCTTCTGCAGCAGATTGGTCGTGCCCTTGGCAGTATAATTCAGCACCGATGGCGGCGGCTCGGTCAGAGCCGAGCTTGAACTGCTGCTGGCACTGCTCGAGGGCGTACCGAAGTAGCTTTCGAAGGCCTGGGCGGTGGTCTGCGGCTCGAGTGTCTGCGGCTCGGGCTGCTTCTCGGGCGGGTTTTCCGCTACCGGCGGCGGTGCATCGGCCAGATACGAGGTAAAGTGACTCACCTGGGCATATTGCTGCACAGCAGGATTGTCCGTGTTGCTGATCAGGGCACTCTTCGCCGACCGCTGCGGAACCCTCGCAACGCCGGCTAAGCCTGCACTGACATCCTCGATCGCCATGATCGCATCTCACCGAACCTTTGAGCGCTTCTGGGCCCAGGAAACGGCAATACCGTCGTTCTCGACAGTATGGTTAATGAATATTAACCAATAATATAGTGATTGATCGTCCGACCGCAAGCGGAACGTAACAGCATTATTGTGGCTTATGGTTGTGGGGCACTACCGGTGGGATAGAGCCGGTTCACATGGCCCATCTTGCGGCCGGGCCGGGCTTCCGCCTTGCCATAGAGATGCAGCTTGGTGCCGGGCTCGGCCAGCAGGGCGGGCCAGGCATTCACCTCGTCGCCGATCAGATTTTCCATAACCGCGTCGCAGAGCCGCTCACCGCTGCCCAGCGGCAGGCCGCAGATCGCCCGGATATGCTGCTCGAATTGCGAGGTCACGGCGGCATCAAGCGTCCAGTGGCCGGAATTGTGGACGCGGGGTGCCATCTCGTTGACCAGGATCCGGTCGCCGCAGTCGAACAGCTCGACCGCCATGACGCCGACATAGTCCAGGCCCTCGGCCAGGCTGGCGGCGATCCTTTCGGCCTCGGCGGCCAGCACCGGTTCGATCCGCGCCGGCGCATAGGTGCGCCACAGGATGTGGTTGCGATGGATATTCTCCACCGGGCCCCAGGACACGATGTGGCCGTCGCTGCCGCGCGCCAGCACCACCGACAGTTCGCGCTTGAAACTGATGAAGCCCTCGGCGATCAGCGCATCGGATTTCAGTGCCGCAAAGGCCGGCGCGGTATCCTCGGTGCTGGCGATCTTGACCTGGCCCTTGCCGTCATAGCCCATGCGGCGGGTCTTGAGCACCAGCGGCAAGCCAAGTGGCGTGACCGCGCCGCACAGATCGGCCGGATTGGCAACCGGGCGATAGGGCGCGGTACCGATGCCGCGGCTGTTGCAGAAGTCTTTCTCAAACAGCCGATCCTGGCTGATGCGCAGCGCTTCCGTGCCCGGACGCACTGGCACCAGCTTGGCGATTGCCGCCACCGGATCGAAGGGAATATTCTCGAATTCGTAGGTCACCGCGGCGCAGCTGCTGGCGAATTTGGCCATCGCGGCAGCATCGGTGTAATCGGCGCGGGTGATTTTCGCGGCCACCTCGGCCGCCGGCGGATCGGCTTCCGGCGCGAAGATATGGCAGTGATAGCCCAGCCGCGCTGCTGCAATCGCCAGCATGCGGCCCAGCTGGCCGCCGCCCAGAATGCCGATCATGCTGCCGGGCGGAAGGGCGGCCATTACTTGCCGCGGCTCGGCTTGAGCTTGATGGCCTTGGTCTGCTTGGCGCGCCAGGCCTGCAGGCGCTTGGACAGCGCCGGATCGTTCAACGCCAGGATCGCGGCAGCCAGGAGTCCGGCATTGATGGCGCCGGCCTTGCCGACCGCCAGCGCGCCGACCGGAATGCCGCCCGGCATCTGCTGGATCGACAGCAGCGAATCCAGCCCCTTCAGCGCCTTGCTCTCCACCGGCACGCCGAGCACCGGCAGATGCGTCATGGCCGCGGCCATACCGGGCAGATGGGCGGCGCCGCCGGCGCCGGCGATGATCACCTGGATGCCGCGCTGATCCGCGCTGTGGGCATAGTCATAGAGCCGCTGCGGCGTGCGATGGGCCGAGACGATGCAATGCTCGGCCGGCACCTTCAGCGCGGCCAGCACGGTGGCGGCATGCTCCATGGTGGCCCAGTCGGACTGGCTGCCCATGATGATGCCGACCACAGGCTTCCCTGCGGGGGACTTCCCCTGGGGGGCTTTGCCAGTGCGGGCCTTGGCTGGCGAACCTTTACGCGGCGCCATGAGTTACTCCTGCGGCGGAAAGCGGCGGATTATAGGGAGCGGGGTCAGGGTGTAAAGCCGGACCTCGGGATCGGGCCGAATGCCGGGAAAGCGGGGCCGGTTCCTGCTGTGGCAAGGCCGCGCGATCCATGCTTTGTTAACGCTTGGTGCGGCATGAGTAACGCAGACTGCCGCCACAGACGGCAATGCCTGGAAAGCGAGGCATAGTGAAGATCGAGGACCGTCGACCGGTCGGGCTGGGTACCACGACTCCTATCGGGTCGGGTGGCAGCGCGCGCCCTGTCGCCGGCCCCTCCGGTCCGGCTGCTGCGCCCGCCAGCACAGGGGCCGTCAATCCTGCCGCCACCGCCACCGTGATGGGGATTCCCGAACCCGAACTGACGCCGCGCGTGCGCGATGCGATCGTGCGCCTGATGGGCGAGGTGGACCAGCTGCGCGGCGAGCTGGGACGCACGCGGCATCGGCTGGCCGAACTCGAACGCCTGGCCGATCGCGACACCCTGACTCCGCTGTATAACCGGCGCGCCTTCGTGCGCGAACTGTCGCGCGCCATGGCCCATGTCGAACGCTACGGCCGGCCGTCCTGCCTAATCTATTTCGATCTCAACGGCCTGAAAGAGATCAACGACAAGCATGGCCATGGTGCCGGCGACGCGGCCCTGATCCAGGTCGGCCAGATCCTGCTCGACAACACCCGCGAATTCGACGTGACCGCCCGGCTCGGCGGCGACGAATACGGCGTCATCCTGAGCGAGACCGATGCGCAGCAGGGCCGGGAGAAGGCTGAGCATCTGGCCGAGGCGATCCGCCGCCGGCCGCTGCACTGGGAAGGCAAGTCGCTGCCGCTGGATGCCGCCTATGGCGTCTATCCGCTCAAGCCCGGCGAAGACCCGGGCGCGGCCTTGGCCGCCGCCGACCAGATGATGTACAGCCATAAACTGTCGCGCCGCACGGCGCGGGCCTGAGCGCGGCCACGCGATCCTTTTTAATTCCGTCTTATTCGACTCTTATTTCGTCTTATTCGACTCTTATTCGCGCTTATTCCTGCTTAACCGGCGCTAAAACCAGCTTTCCGACCTAAAAAACCACTTGCATCTTGCTGTGACCTGATATAGAACATATAGTGAACAATTATCCGATTTCAAGGAGGGGGCCTTGGCGCGGGACGGCGATTTCGTCGCGTATGTGCAGGATTGCATGGCGGCCACCGGCATGGGGCCGGTGCAGAACGAGCGGCTGTTTGGTGGCCATGGCTTTCGCATCGATGGCGAGATGTTCGCGGTGATCCTGCGCGGCACGCTGTTCTTCGTGGTCGACGACCAGAGCCGGCCGCGTTTCGAGGCCGCCGGCATGGGGCCCTTCACCTATGCGCGCAAGAGTGAAACCCGCGTGGTGCCGCGCTGGTATGAATTGCCCGAGGATGTGCTGCTGGATGCCGACGATCTGCGCGACTGGATGCGCGACGCGCTGGCCGCCGTGCGCCGCACCGCCAAACCGTCAGCCAAGAAGACTGCGCCAAAGAAAGTAGCGCCAAAGAAGACATCGCCAAAGAAGGCAGTGGCGAAGAAAACCATCACCCCGAAAAACAGCAGCAAAAAAGCGGCAAAAGCACCCGTCCGGAAAACCAAAGCCCGGCCGGTGCGATGACGCCGCACCTGACTGGGCTCGGGCTGAAACGATGGAGGCTGCGACTCAGCGCAGCCGGTGCTGGATGCGGTTTTCACGCAGCCGCCGTTCGCGGGCGAGCATGAAAACGATCAGCAATGGCAGGCCGCTCAGCATGGCCGCGAGATTGGCGGCCACCAGCCAATCGATATGAAACCAGGTCACCATACCGTCGGCGACAATGAAGAACTGGATGACGGCCAATACAATGAAGAAGGCAACACCGGGGAAAGCCATGATTGTCTCCTTTTCTTATGTGATTGCGACGCGTCACGACTGCATGGATGGAGACTAACCTGCGGAGCGGCGTGCCGCCGCCGACAAGGCTGTGACCCCTGTGATCGGATTGTGACCGGCATGGATTTTTGGCACCCGACGCAACCGCAAAGGCTGTCGCGGCACCGGCAGCCGGTGCCGTTATCTTCATCAGCGCCACCGGCCGTGGTGGCGAGCCCGCGCGTTTCGGTCGTCACGCCAATGCCAGCACTCCGATCTGGTCGAATTACACCGCCGTGTTCGGCTATGTGCTGAAGATTGTCGATGGCAAGGTCATCATCGAAGACTACCGCTACATCTCCAAGACCTGACGGTCACCGCCTGCCATACCGCTTTTCAATGGCGGCATAGAGCGCGCGCAGGCCAGTGGCCTCGGCGCCGAGCGGGCGGCCGGGACGCGGTCGCGGATTCCACGCAAACATGTCGAGATGGGCGTAGGACTTCGTCTTGGTGACGAATTCCTTGAGGAACAGCGCGGCGGTGATCGAGCCGGCAAACGGCACATCGGCCGAGTTGGTGATATCGGCCACCTTGCCTTCGATATACTCGCGATAGCCGGCATGCAGCGGCATGCGCCACAGCGGGTCGGCCGCATTCAGGCCGGCATCGAGCAGGGCCTGCGCCATCGCATCCTCGGTGGCATAGAGTGCCGGCAGATCGGGGCCGACCGCGACACGCGCCGCGCCGGTGAGCGTGGCGGCATCGATCAGCCAGTCGGGTTTCTCGCTATCGGCCTCGGCCAGGGCATCGCCCAGTACCAGCCGGCCTTCGGCATCGGTGTTGCCGATCTCCACGGTCAGTCCCTTGCGGCTGGTCAGGATGTCGCCGGGGCGGAAGGCATTGCCCGAAACGCTGTTCTCGACGGCAGAGATCAGCAGGCGCAAACGCACCGGCAGCTTCATTGCCATGATGGCAGCGGCCAGGCCCAGCATCACGGCAGCACCGCCCATATCCTTTTTCATATGCAACATACCGGCCGAAGGCTTCAGGTCGAGGCCGCCGGTATCGAAACATACGCCCTTGCCGACCAGGGTGAGCTTCGGGTGCTTCGGGTTGCCCCAGCGCAGGTCGATCAGGCGCGGCAGGCGCGCACTGGCGCGGCCCACGGCATGCACCATCGGGTAGTTCTGCTCCAGCAACTCGTCGCCGATGATCGTGCTGAACTCCGCGCCGCCCACCAGCGCCACGCCGCGCGCGGCCTCGGCCAGCTCCGCCGGACCCATATCGGCGGCTGGCGTGTTGATCAGGTCGCGCGCCAGCACGATGCCATCGTGTATGGCCGTCACGCGCTGCATATTCGCTTTGGCCGGCCAGACCAGGCGCACGATTTTCTTTTCGATCTTCTTGTAGCGGTCGAAGCGATAGGCATTCAGCGCCCAGCCCAGGGCCGCGGCATCGCCGGCCTTCGCATCCGTCAGTTTGTAGTCGCCGGCCGGCAATGCGCCGGCGATGGCGGCAAAAGACCACAGGTCGGGAGTTTCACCGATGCCGGCCAGCACGCGGGCGGGTTTGCCGGTTCTGGTATCGGGCAGCACCAGCACCTGGCCGGGTTTGGCCTTGAAGCCCTGCGCCTCGGCCAGCCCGGCGACCATGCCCTTTTCCCGGGGTGCCCGCGTGGCCCAGGCCTTGGCGGTCAGCGTCTCGACGGGAATGGCGGCGGCGGATTTGGCAATCAGGGTGACAGGCACGGCTAACCTCGGCATTGCAATGGTTCAATATGAATATGGGCGGCGGGCGATCCCTCGTCTATAAGGTGCCTGCCCAATTCGGGAAATACGGAGAGCCTATCGTGAGCGATCTCACCCCCAACTCTGATCTTGTTCTGGTCATCGGCAACAAGAATTATTCGAGCTGGAGCCTGCGCCCCTGGCTGGCGCTGAAGGCGACCGGCCGGCCCTTCCAGGAAAAACTGATCGTGCTGCGCCGGCCGGAAACCAAGGCCGAAATCCTGCTGCAGTCGGCGGCCGGCAAGCTGCCCGTGCTCAAGCACGGCGACCTGACAGTCTGGGAAAGCCTGGCGATCTGCGACTACATCGCCGAGACCTGGCCCGACGCGAAGCTGCTGCCCGCGGATGCGCGCGCGCGCGCCGTGGCGCGCAGCGTGATGAGCGAGATGCATGCCGGCTTCATGCCGTTGCGCCGCGAGTTGCCGATGGACATCGCCAAGCTGAGCCCCGCCGCCCAGCAGGGCGTGACGCCCAGCGAGGAGGCGCGGCTGGATATCGCCCGCGTGCAGCAGATCTGGCAGGACTGCCGTGGCCGTTTTGGCAAGCATGGCGATTTCCTGTTCGGCGCCTTCAGCCTTGCCGATGCGATGTATGCCCCGGTGGCGACGCGGCTGCGCAGCTATGGCGTGGCGCTGGACCCGGTGTCGGAAGCCTATGTCAATGCGATCTATGCCCTGCCGGCGATGCAGGAGTGGTGTGCGGCTTCGGCCAGGGAAGCGCCGCTGCCGGAGAATTGAGACCGGCGAGCCTTTTTCACGTAATCAGCTTCATCTCGCGATAGAAGCGTTCGGCGCCGACATGCAGCGGTACGCTGACGCCGAGCAGGGCGGTGCCGAGACGGATGCGCTGCGCCATCGCCGGGCCGGCATCGAGAATCTTGCGATTGCGCGGATGCCACAGGGCGCGCAGCAGCTCGTAGACCAGATCGGGGTCCAGGCTTTCCGGGCCGATCCACTGCATGCCGATGCTGAGCGTCTCGGTCTCCGGCACATCGCGATAGGTATTGGCCGGGATGAAGTCGCGGGTGAAAAACTGGTGCCGGCGCAGCGCGCCTTCGATCTGGCGGCCCGACAGCGGCACCACGCGGGCGATCTCGCGGTCGGTCAGGTCGCCCACGGTCGGCGCCGGCTGGCCGGAAATCAGGAAGAAGGCATCGAGCTGGTCTTTCACCATCAGCTCGGAGGCCTCGCCGGGATCGACCTCCAGCACGCGAATCTGGTTCATCCGCAGGCCGTAGGCGGCGAGGATGATCTCGGCATTGAAGCGCGTGCCCGAGCCGGTGCGGTCGATCGAGACGCGTTTGCCGGCCAGTTCGCGAATATCGGTGATGTTGCTGTTGCGCCGTACCACCAGATGCACGGTCTCGGGATACAGGTTGGCCAGCACACGCAGGTTGGCCTGCTTGGCGCGGCGGAAATAAATGCCTTCACCCTGGAAGGCGCTGTAGACCAGATCGGCCTGGGCAAAGCCGGATTCGATGCTTTCGTTGCCGATGGCGGCCAGGTTGGCGACCGAGCCCTGGCTGGTCAGGGCCACGGCGATCAGGCCCGGCACGCCGCAGCTGCCGCCTTTTTCGCAGGGCCGGCTGCCGGGCGGATTGGAGATGGCAGACGCCACCGTCACGCCGACCGGGAATGTCGTGGTATGGGCCGAGCCGGTGAGGATGCGGAAAAAGCCCCCGCTGTCTTTCCCCGCGGCAGGCGGCGCCAGCCAGGGCGCCGCAGCGAAGCTGGCACCGGCCAAAGCAGACCCCAGCAGGAAATCACGACGGCGTAGAGCAGGACCGGGCATGCCGTCGGTTATACGCCGGGCTCAGGGGCCCGTCGAGCCGGTGGTTTCGGCCGCAGGTATCTTGCCCGGCCGGTCGAATTTCAGCTTGGCGACCAGCACGGCGGCAGTGAGGCCGAGGGTGACGATATTGGCGGCGATCAGGCCGGGCGAGCCGATCAGCAGGCCATAGACCAGCCACAGCGCGATGCCGACATTCATCAGCAGGAACATGCCGAGCGAGATGTCGCGGGCCGACCGGCTGCGCCATACCTTCACCACCTGCGGCACATAGGCCAGCGTGGTCAGGGCACCGGCGACCAGGCCGATGGTTTCAATCGATTCGGAGGTCATACCGGCAATATACGCGCTCAGACGCGCGTGATGAAGGCGTTCTGCAGTTTGGCCACGGTGGCGCGCATCGTCGCATCGTCATAGGGCTTGGGCGGCAGCTTACCCCAGATCGGGCCGGGCCAGGCACCATCCTCCTGGAAGCGCGCAATCACATGCACATGCAGCTGCGGCACCACATTGCCGAGCGCGCCGACATTCAGCTTGAAGGGCTGGAACACATGCTGCAGCACGCGCTGGGCCTGGGCGATCTCGTTGATCAGCTGCTTGCGGTGCTTTTCGCTCAGCTCGACGATCTCGGTGATGTTCTCGACGGCCGGAACCAGGATGAGCCAGGGATACTGGCTGTCGTTCATCAACTGGACCAGGCAAAGCTTCATGCGACAGACGGCGAAAGTGTCGCGGCGCAACTGGTCGTGCAGGGTGAACATCGACTAAGGTTCGCTTTCTTTTTTGTGCGGCGCGATGGCCGTCCCGCGCTGATACCGATGTCCCGAGGATTTGTCCATGACTTTCAATGCGTTGCCCGTTCTGCGCGTGAAACCGCGTGAAGACCGCCGTGTTAGGGGTGGGCATCCGTGGGTGTATTCCAATGAGATTGCACTGGATGCCGAAGCCAAGGCGGTTGCACCCGGCAGCCTTGTGCGACTCGTCGACGCGCAGGGCGATTCGCTGGGAACCGCCAGTTTCAATGCCCATTCGCTGATTGCCGCACGGCTGTGGAGCACAACTGCAACCGCGGTAGATGCCGGTTTCCTCGCTGCGCGGTTGCGTGCGGCGCTCGCCTTGCGCGATCGCTGCTTCGATCGTCCGTATTACCGGCTGGTGCATGCCGAAGCCGACGGTATGCCGGGCTTCATCATCGACCGCTATGGCGATGTGCTCTGCGTGCAGGCCAATACGGCCGGCGCCGAAACCCTGCTGCCGGTGCTGCTGGAGGCGCTGAACGATGTGCTGAAGCCGCGCGCCGTGGTGCTGCGTAACGACTCGCCGGTGCGCGCGCTGGAAGGCCTGCAGCCCGAGATCTGGCTTGCCGCCGGCAGCCTGGATGATGCGCCGGCCGTGGTGGAGGAGGGCGGTGTGCGCATCGCACTCGATCTGCTCGAAGGCCAGAAGACCGGCTGGTATTTCGACCTCGCCGGCGCGCGCGCGATCATCGCCGGGCTGGCCAAGGGCGAGGAGATGCTGGATGTCTACTGCAACTCCGGCGCCTTCGCGCTGACCGCCGCCAAGGCGGGTGCCAAGAGCGTGCGTGGCATCGACCGTTCGGAACTCGCCATCGGCCAGGCGGTGCAGGCCGCCAAGGACAACAATCTCGGCCGCATCGCCCGTTTCGAGAAGGCAGAGGCCTTCCCGGCGCTGGAGCAGTTGCAGGCCGAGAAGGCCAACTTCGGCATCGTCGTCACCGATCCACCGAACTTCGTCAAAAGCCGCAAGGATCTCGGCCCCGGCGCCAAGGCCTATCGCAAGCTGGCCCGGCTGGCGGCGCCGCTGGTCAGACCCGGCGGCATCTGGTTCGTCGCCTGCTGCGCCCATCTGCTGCCGGGTGAACTCTTTGCCAAGGAAGCGGCGATCGGCCTCAGCCTGGCCGGCCGCAGCGGCCGCATCCTGTATTCCGGCGGTGCCGGCCCGGACCATCCGGTGCATCCGCATCTGCCGGAAAGCGCCTATCTGAAATGGCAGATCCTGCAGCTCGACTAAATCCGGGCGCAACTCTGCCGCAATTCCGCCACGGCTCGGCAACAGCATTGCATTCGGCAGGCTTCCGATAAAAACCGGCGCGTCCCGTGGCGGGCGCGCCGCCCCAGCAAGATCGGCTGAAGCAGGGATGTCTGCCCGAGACGACCATGCTTTCCGGCAAACCTCTGCTCCGTATCGCTGTGCTGCTGGCACTGGCGATGTTTCTGCCCGGCTGTGCCGCCTATCACTGCAACGCGCTGCCGGACCGCGAACAGTGCTACGCGGCCTATGACCAGTATGAAAGCTGCCAGGCCAATAACCGCTGGCTGATCCGCCAGGTGGGCGAGACCTGGCGCAATGAATGCCGCATGGAAACCGTTTCATGCGGCAAGCGTGACAGACGCTGCATCGAGCGCACGCGCGAGGTCTGCCGCTCCTATGCCGAGCCGATCTACGACTACCGCGACTACAATCGCGGCGTGTCGGCCTGCATGCGCCAGCAGGGCCTGGCCAATTACGACAGCTACTTCAACCGGCCGCTGTTCTGAGGTTCAGGCTTCTGAACCACGGTTCCAGCCGTTCGATGGCGGCGTCGATGATCGCGGCATCCATGCAGAAGGAAAACCGGATATAGCGTTGGCCGTCGGCGGTGTTGAAATCCACGCCGGGCGCGGCCACCACACCGGTCTCTTCCAGCATGCGCTTGCAGAAGGCGACGCTGTCGTCGGTGAAATCGCCGATATCGATATAGAGATAGAAGGCGCCATCGGGTGGCGCGAAACGCGTGATGCCACAGCGCGGCAGCATGGCGAGCAGGGCATCGCGGTTGCGTTTGTAGGCGGCAACGCGCGGCACCAGTTCGGCGTCCGCCTCCAGCGCCGCGACACCGGCGATCTGCGACAGCGTCGGCGCGGAAATCTGCAGGCTGCCATGCAGCGCCTCGATGCGCGACACCAGCCGCTCGGGCAGCACCAGCCAGCCGAGCCGCCAGCCGGTCATGCCCCAGTATTTCGAGAAGCCGTTGATGACGATGGCATCGTCGCCGGCGGCGAGCACGGTTTCGGCCGGCTGGTCGTAGGTGACGCCATGATAGAGTTCATCGACGATCAGCCACAGGCCGCGCTGGCGGCAGGTGGCATAGATCGCGCGCAGCTCGGCGCCGGACAGCATGGTGCCGGTGGGGTTGGCCGGGCTCGCCACCACCACGCCTTTCACATGCGCAGGCAGGGCCGCGATCATCTCCGCCGTCACGCGATAGCCTGTCGAGGCATCGGTGGTCAGGCGATAGGGGATCAGGTCGATGGCTTTCAGCGTGCCGCGATAGGCGGGATAGCTGGGCTCGACCACGGCCACCGTATCGCCGGCGGAAAACGCGGCGAGGAAGGCCAGCATCAGCCCCGCCGAGGTGCCGACAGTGACGGCGACACGCGATGTGGGAATGTCGAGGCCGTGGCGGCGCCTGTACAGCTGCGCGATGCCGTCGCGCAGCGCCGGGATGCCGAGCGCCTCGGTGTAACCCAGCGGCTTGCCGCTGGAGAGCGCGGCCTGGGCGGCGGCGATGGCGGCCTGCGGCGGCGGCAGGGTGGGTTCGCCGGCCAGCAGGCTGATCACCTTGCCGCCGGCTTTTACCCGCGCATTCACCGCCTTGAAGATCTCCCACATCTGGTAGATCTCGACATCGCTGCGAGCCGATGGCGTGGCGGCAAAAACCTTGTCGATATGGTCGAGCATGTCAGTCCGGAGAATAGCACACCGCCTCGATGCGATAACCATCGGGGTCGAGGATGAAGCCGGCGTAATAGGTCGGCGTGTATTGCGGGCGCAGGCCGGGCGGGCCGTTATCGGTGCCGCCATGGTGGAGCGCGAAGGCATGGAAGGCATCGACCGCCGCGCGGCTTTCGGCACGGAAGCAGATATGGAAACAAGATTTCGGATCGGCGGGCACGGGACTGTCGCTGCGGTCGATCCAGAACTGCGGTTGCCTGGCGCCATAGGCGATGCCGTAGTCGCCTTCATAGAGCCGGGTATAGCCGAGTGGTTTGAGGGCGGCGTCGTAAAAGGCGCTGGAGCGGCCGATGTCGCGCACACCGATGGAAATATGATCGAACATGTCTAACCTCTTTATCGGTTAGATGGAAGGTAGCGGGAAAACACCCCGTTGGCCAGCGCGACGCCGAGGCTGACGGCAACAATGCCGGCCCAGGTGACCGGCTCGGGCCATTCGCCCAGCAAAGGCACGGCCAGCATGGCAGTGAGGGCCGGCGTCAGCGCAGCGAATGCAGCAGCCGGTGCCGCACCCAGCCGGCGCACGGCGTAGCCGTAGAAAGCCATGCTGAGCAGCCCGGAGGCGACGGACTGCACGACCTGGATGCCGATATGGAAAATCGGCGCGGTCAGCAGCCGGCTGTCGAGCCAAAGCAGGTAGACCGGCGTGTAGAGCACAAAGGCGCTGACATAGACGATGGCAGCCGCCTGCCAGGCGCCGATGCCGCTTTTCTTCAATGCGACCGTATAGCAGGCCCACATCGCGCCGGCGCAAATGAACATCAGGTCGCCGCGCCAGGTGCTTCCGTCACCAGCAATGACCTGCCAGCCGCCGACCGCGATGGCACCCAGCAGCATCAACGCGGTGCCGATGCCGCGCTGGGCAGTGAAACGCTCGCCAAGGAACAGCACGGCGAGGAGCGCGGCAAACAGCGGCATACTGCCGGGCATCAGGGCGCCGGCATGGGCGGCCGGCGCGAAGAACAGCCCACCGCTGCCGGTCAGCATGAAGGGCAGGCCGGCGCCGGCCATGATGATGACGAGCAGCAGGCCGTGACGGCCGCGGCTCCGGCCGGCTGGCGCAGCCGGCAATCGGAACAGCAGCGGCACCAGCAGGAAGGCGGGCAGGGCCATGCGCAGGAACACCACATCCCACAGTGACAACGATCCGGCGGTGGCGCCGAAACGGGTGATGACCAGGCCGATGGCCCAGAGCAGGATGGTCGCCAGTGCGGCGGCGGCGCCCAGCAGGCGGCTCGGTTCGGCTGCGACCGCGGGGGCAGGGGTGGCAAGACTTGTGTCGACGGACATCAGCGGGACTCCGGGGCGGCAAGCGCAGGATGGCCGTAAAATCGCCGGCATGTCCTTGCGAATTCTGCCGCTTATATGATTATCTCAGCAATATATGGCAATAAATGACAGCATCTGAGGCAGATAGTGCCAAATATGAACCTGGACGCTCTCGACCGTAAAATCCTGGCCGCCCTGCAGCAGGATGCGCGGCTGAGCAATGTCGATCTGGCGGAAAAGGTCGGCCTGTCCCCCTCGCCCTGCCTGCGTCGGGTCAAGCGGCTGGAGGATGAGGGCTATATCCGCAGCTATCGTGCCGTGCTGGATCGCCGCAAGGTCGGGCTGGGCCTCACCGTCTATGTCGATATCAAGGTGGAGAAGCACTCGGCCGAGAATGCCGCCAGCCACCAGCGCATGCTGGAGGCGCTCCCGGAGGTTGTCTCGGCGCATATGGTATCGGGCGAGGCCGACTTTTTTGCCGAGGTGGTGGTACCCGATCTTGCGGCCTATGAGGAATTGCTGACCCAGCGCTTGTTGTCGTTGCCGATGGTCAAAGACATCCGCTCGAATTTCGTCATCCGGCCGATCAAGACCGACGGCGCGCTGCCGCTCGACCACCTGTCCGAGGGCTGAACCGCCGGCCGGTCGTGCCGGATGCCGTGCAGCGCGGGTAAACCGCCGTCCCCTCGACTCTTTTTGGGCCCCACCGTATAGTCCGTCGTTCGCCGTAAAGCCGCCATATTGCCTGCCTATTCAGACTGCCAGCCGGGAACCGGTGCGGGCGGTTCGGGCCGGCACGGGCCGCCGCGGCGCCGCGTTGCAATTCTGCCCTGGGGCATACGTGTCTAAGTCTTTGGCCATGCGCTATTCGGGACTGTTCGTCCTTCTCCTCGTCGCCATCCTCAATCTGGCCGGCTGGGCCTACATGAACCGCCCCATCGAACCGCGCCCCTGGGGCGAGGTGATCGCGGGCATCGACTATTCGCCGTTCCGTGGCGACCAGGATCCGCGCACCAACAAATTCCCCTCCGAGACCGAGATCGAGCAGGACATGCAGATCCTCGCCGGCCAGGTGCGGCAGGTGCGCACCTACTCGACGCTGGATGGCCAGGGCGAGATCGCCAAGATCGCCGGCCGCTATGGTCTAGAGGTGATGCAGGGCAGTTGGCTCGACGGCCGCCTGGAGCGCAATGAGGAAGAGATCAAGAATCTGATCGAGGTCGCCGCGACGCAGGACAACATCCGCCGCGTGCTGGTCGGCAACGAAACGCTGCTGCGCGCCGACATGCCGATCCAGGATCTGGTCGACTATATCCGCCGGGTGCGGACCGGCCTGGCCAATCGTGGCAAGCATATCGAAGTCTCGACGCCGGAAACCTGGGACATCTGGCTGCGCTATCCGCAGCTCGGCCGCGAGGTCGATTTCATCGCCATCCACCTGCTGCCCTACTGGGAGGGCCAGGCGCCCGACAAGGCGGTGGAATACGCGCTCAGCCGCTATCAGCAGGTGAAGGACGCCTTCCCGACCAAGAAGGTGGTGATCACCGAAATCGGCTGGCCGTCGGAAGGCCGTATCCGTCGTGATGCCGTGCCGAGCCCGAGCAGCCAGGCCGGCTTCCTGCGCGCCTTCCTCAACATCGCCAACCAGCGCGGCCTCGACTATTACATCCAGGAAGCCTTCGACCAGCCGTGGAAGCGCAACATCGAAGGCTCGGTCGGCGCCTATTGGGGCGTCTTCAATGCCGACCGCACGCCGAAATTCCCCATGGTAGGCCCGGTCAGCGACCGGCCGCACTGGCCGCAGCTGGCGGCCGCCTCGATCCTGCTGGCTTTGCCGCTGATGGCCTGGTTCCTGGCACGCTGGTCCGACCTGCGTTTTTCCGGGCGCGCGTTTTTCATCGCGCTGATCCAGGTGATCACCAGCGCGCTGGTGATGGTGGTCGATTCCGGCCTGCGCACCTACATGAGCCCGGGCATCGCGCTGATGTGGGCCATGCTGCTGCCATTGCTGCTGCTGCTGTTCATGGTGGTGCTGGCGGAGGGACTCGAACTTTCCGAGGTGATCTGGTCGAACCGGCGCCAGCGGCATTTCCTGCCCTTCCGCACCGATGTCGAACGCGCCTGGCCCAAGGTGTCGATCCATATCCCGGCCTATAACGAGCCGCCGGAAATGATGAAGCGCACGCTGGATGCGCTGGCCAAACTGGACTATCCGAATTTCGAAGTGCTGGTGATCGACAACAACACCAAGGACGAGAAGGTCTGGCGCCCGGTCGAGGCATATTGCCAGCAGCTCGGGCCGGAGAAATTCCGCTTCTTCCATGTTTCGCCACTGAAGGGCTTCAAGGCCGGCGCGCTGAATTTCGCTTTGCGCAACACCGACAAGGACGTCGAGATCGTCGGCGTGATCGATGCCGACTACCTGGTCGAGCCTGACTGGCTCAAATCGCTGGTGCCGTATTTCGACCGTGCCGATATCGGTTTCGTGCAGGCGCCGCAGGATCACTACGACTGGAAGAACGACCGCTTCAAGGAATTCATCAACTGGGAATATGCCGGCTTCTTCCAGATCGGCATGGTCCAGCGCAATGAACGCGATGCCATCATCCAGCACGGCACCATGACGCTGGTGCGCAAGGCGGCCATCGATCATGTCGGCATCTGGGCCGAGTGGTGCATCTGCGAGGATGCCGAGATGGGCCTGCGCCTGCTCGCCGGCGGCTGGCACTCGGTCTATACCGACAAGCGCTATGGCTATGGCCTGACACCGGACAGCTTCTCGGGCTACAAGAGCCAGCGCTTCCGCTGGGCCTATGGCGCGGTGCAGATCATCAAGCGCCACTGGCGCGACATGCTGCCGGGCGACGAACGCAAGCTCGACCCGATGCAGCGCTATCATTTCGTTACCGGCTGGCTGCCGTGGTTCGCCGATGCGCTGGGCCTGGTGTTTGCCATCGCCTCGCTGGTCTGGACCGTGGGTGTGCTGATCCTGCCGAAGTATTTCGAGCTGCCGCTGGCGCTGTTCCTGCTGCCGGTGGTGGCGGTGTTCGGTGCCAAACTGGCGCAGTTCCTCTGGCTCTATAAAATCCGCGTGCCCTGCACGCTGCGCCAGCGGCTGGGCGCCGGCCTCGCCGGCCTGGCGCTGACCTATACGATTGCCAAGGCGATGATCTACGGCCTGTTCACCTCCAAGCTGCCGTTCATCCGCACGCCCAAACATGAGGACCAGGCCGCCGTCGTGCAGGCGCTGATCATGGCGCAGGAGGAAGCCCTGATTGCCGTGCTGCTGCTGCTGGCCGGCATCGGCATGTGGAATTTCCAGGGCGGCGAAGATCCGGAAGCCCGCCTCTGGGCCATCGTGATGTGGGCGCAGTCGATGCCGTACTGGGCATCGCTGATCCTGGCCTTCATCAGCACGGCGCCGAAACCGCCGAGCAAGACCGCTGCGATCCCGGTGCCGAGCGAGACGGCCTCGCAAGGCAGCCCGGCCCAGTAACCCCAAGCACAGGCACCGATCCTCATGCATGCGCCGAAGTCCCGGCCAGCCACGCGGTTTGTGTGGCTGCTGCTGTTCATCGCTGTGGCCGCCGCGGCCGGCATTGCCGCCTGGTGGTGGCCGAACCGTCCCGTGCAGGTGGGGCATATGCCGTTTGCCGCGCAGTCACATGTGGTGGAAAGCATGTCATTCGCGCCGTTCCGGCGCGGCCAGAGTCCGCTCAGCCGGGTCTACCCGTCGGCGGAGCAGGTCATCGAGGATCTGCACAGCCTGAAAGGCATCACGCGCGGCATCCGCACCTATACTTCGCGCGAAGGCCTGGAGGTGGTGCCGCCGGAGGCACAGAAGATCGGCCTCAACGTGATGCAGGGCGTCTGGCTCGGGCCGGAACGCGATATCAACGACAAGGAAGTGGCGGCCGCCATCGCGCTGGCCAACCGGTATCCCGATGCGATCAAGTCGCTGGTGGTCGGCAACGAGGTGCTGCTGCGCAAGGATCTGACCGTCGACCAGCTGATCGCCTATATCCGCCAGGTCAAGGCGGCGGTGAAGCAGCCGGTCACCTATGCCGATGTGTGGGAATTCTGGCTGCGCTTCCCGCAACTTTTGGCCGAGGTCGATTTCGTCACCGTGCATTTCCTGCCCTACTGGGAGGATCTGCCGATCGCGGCCGGCCATTCGATGCCGCATATCCTCGAGGTCTACAACACCGTGAAGGCCAAGCTGCCGGGCAAGCCGATCACGATTGGCGAGGTCGGCTGGCCGTCGGAAGGCCGCTCGCGCCGCGATGCGGTGCCCTCGCGCACCGAAGCGGCCGGCTTCATCGCCGATTTCATGCAGCTCGCGCAGAAGGAAGGCCTGTCCTACAACTTGGTCGAGGCCTTCGACCAGCCCTGGAAGGTCAAGCTGGAAGGCACGGTCGGCGGCGCCTGGGGCGTGCTGGACGAAGTGCGGCAGCCGAAATTCGATGTTGGCGGCATGGTGTCGAACCTGCCGGAATGGCCGCTGTTTGCCGGGCTGTCGGTGTTGCTGGCGCTGATCCTGCTGGTGCTGCATGCCCAGGCCGTTGTCGCCCTGGCACCGGCGGCGATGGCAGTGGCGGTGGTCTTTGGCCAGGCGCTGGCCGCATTGCTGGCAGCCGCCATCGAGCGCGTGCTGGAGTACAATTACTCGCTGTTCCACACTCTGGAGGGCGGCGCGGCGGTCGCGCTGCAGGCTGTATTCGCGCTGCTGCTGTTCCGCCGCCTGCTGGCGGTGCTGGGCAGCAAGGCGGTCAGCACGCCGCCGCAGCCGCTGCGTTCGCTGGGGTCTGCCCTGGGCAGCCTGCGCCGGGTTCTCGGCAACGTGCCGCTGCAGCATCCGCGGCTGGCCGAGGCGATCTATGGCCTGCTGGCACTATGGATGGCCTATCACGCCGTCATGCTGGTGGCTGCCGGACGCTATCGTGATTTTCCGCTCGACTATTTCCTGCTGCCGGTGGCCGGGCTGCTGGCCCTGCGGCTGATTGCAGCGGCCTTCGATCACAACCATGGCCAGGGTCTTGGCCGCATCGCGCTGGCCACCACCTTTGCTACGCCGCCGGCAGGCGACGTGCAGGGCCGCTTTGGCTGGGAAGCCATGCTGGGCTTCCTGCTGCTGACGTTGCCGGTGCTGGTGCTGGCGAACGAGACGTTGAGCAACCGCGAGGCGCTGTACTGGTGCGCGCTGACGGCAGCCTATGCTCTGCCGCTGCTAGGCAACTTGGCGGTTGCCGCGCAGCAGCGGTCAGCAGCGCCGGTGCCGGCGACGGTCTGAGGTGCCGCGGTCAGGCCGCGCCGCGTTTCACTATTGCCGACTGCGCCTTCTGCAGCACTGCGATGGCGATGGTGAGCACGATGCCGACGATCTTCATGGTCGCAATATGCTCGCTGCCCAGCGTGCTGGAGACCGCATCCAGCAGGGACGGGAACAGCAGCAGCGTGCCGCCGGCGATCAGGCCGATGCGGATCACCAGGTTGGTACGGCCGAACAGCCAGCCCTGCGTGGCACCGGCATAGGCCCAGATACCGAGCGCGGTGGTGGCCGCGACCCAGGCGATATTGGTCCAGTCGCCGCCCTTCGGGATTTCCAGCAGCAGGCCGACGCCATTGGGGTCGAGCACGAAGACAAACGGCACCAGGAAGGCGGGCATGGTGTATTTCCATGACTGCAGCGTGGTGCGATAGGGATCGGCGCCGGTAATGGCGGCGGCGGCAAACGGCGACAGCGCGGTGGGCGGCGAGACTTCCGACAGCACCGCGTAATAGAAGATGAACATATGGGCGGCGTAGTCGGGCACGCCGAGCTTGATCAGTGCCGGTGCCGCGATCACCGCGCAGATGATGTAGGATGCCGTCACCGGCACGGCGAGGCCGACGATCCACACGATCAGTGCCGTATACACCGCGGTCAGCACCAGGCTGCCGCCGGCATAGGCGATGGCAATTGCGCTGAACTTCAGCCCAAGGCCGGTGAGCGTGACGACGCCGACGATAATACCGGCCGAGGCGCAGGTGGCGGCGGTGCCCAGCACGCCGATCGAGCCGGCGGCAAGTGCATTGACCAGCTTCTTCGGCGTCAGCGCGGTATCGCGGCGGAAATAGCTGACCGCGATGGCGGCAACCGTGGCCCAGAACACCGACAGCACCGGCGAGAAGCCCATCAGCATCAGGATGACGATCGAGAACAGCGAGCTGAAGTGGTAGCCGTAACGCTTGGTCAGATCCCACAGGCCGTCGCGCGGCCCGGTATCGACATTGGAAATCTTGTATTTGCCGGCATCGAACTCGACCATTGCCAGAAGGCAGAAGTAGTAGAGCACGGTCGGGATTGCCGCCATGCGGATGACGTCGAGATAGGAGATCTTGAGAAACTCGGCGATCAGGAAGGCCGCGGCGCCCAGCACCGGCGGCGAGATGATGGCGCCGAGGCCGCCAGCCGCCAGCAGGCCGCCGGCTGCAGAGGCGATATAGCCGGATTTCTTCAGCATCGGCCAGGCCACCGAACCGATTGTCACCGTGGTGGCGACACCGGAACCCGACGGGCCGCCGAGCAGGAAGGACGACATCACGATGGCGCGGCCGGCGCTGGTGCTCTTGCCGCCGAGTGCCGAGAAGGAGAAGTCGATGAAGAATTTTCCGGCGCCGGAGAACTGCAGGATGGCGCCGAAGATGGTGAACAGGATGATCAGGCTGGACGATACATCGACGGCCGAGCCGAAGATGCCCTCCAGCGTCATGTAGAGATGGCCGATCAGGCGCTCGGCGTCGTAGCCGCGATGGGTCCAGGGCGCCGGCAGATAGGGCCCCAGCATCGCATAGGCGATGAAGATGAGGCCGACGACCGGCATGATCGGGCCGGTGGTGCGGCGCGTGGCTTCCAGGATCAGCACGACGAAGACGGAGCCGACCAGAACATCGGTCTGGTTCGGCAGGCTGGCGCGGTCGGTGAGATCGTCGCCGCCCATCACCAGATAGGCCATGGTGGCAATACCGATCAGCGCGGTGATCACATCCCACCAGCGGATGCGGTCACGGAAACGCAGCGCGACCGGGTAGAGCAGGAAGATCAGCAGCATGACGAAGCCGACATGGATCGGCCGCAACTGCTGCGTCGGCACGATGTCATAGGCGGCATAGAGGTGGAACAGCGTCATGAACACCGCCAGCGCGGTGATCAGATGACCGGACCAGCCGGACAGGCGGTTGGCGGCGCCTTCTTCCTGCTCGATATACTCTTCGACCTTGCGCTGGGTTTCCTTGTCCAGCGCGCCGGGGGCGATCATCGCCTCGGTGGCGATCTTGGTCGGTTCCTGGGTCATCCGGCTACTCCCCCTCGCGCCGCGGTTCATTGCGGCACCCCGTGTTCTGATTTAATGCAGTGTCTTTTAACAGCGAGCCCCGCCGCGGCCAATGCCGGGGCGGGGCTCTTCGTCTGGTAAAATCTATATAAACAGCGGCCGGATCACTTCGGATCGATCTTGACGCCCTTTTCCGCCATATACTTGATCGCACCCGGGTGGAACGGCACGGGCGTGTTGCCGCGCAGCTGGTTTTCCAGCTTCACGTTCTTTGCCTCGGCATGCACCGTGGCCCATTCGTCGCGCTTTTCGAAGATGGTCTTGACGATGTTGTAGGCCACATCATCGGGCATGGCGTCAGACACGACGAGGATATTCCAGACGCTGGAAATCGCGTTCGGCGCGGCCTGGCCGGGATACATGCTGGCCGGAATGGTGCCCTTGGCATAGAGCGGGCCGTATTTCGCATTCATCTTCTCGACCACTTCGGAATGGTCGACCAGCTTCAGCTTGACGCCCGGGGTGGCGCCGAGATCGGTGACCGCCGAAGTGGGCAGACCGCCAACCCAGAAATAGGCGTCGATCTTGTTGTCCTTCACCGCATTGGTCGATTCCGCGGCGCCCAGACGCTCACGGCGGAGATCCTTGTCCTTGTCGAGACCGGCGGCTTCCAGCACGCGGAAGGCCATCACCTCAGTCGCCGAACCCGGCGAACCGGTGGACACGCGCTTGCCCTTCAGGTCCGCCATGGTCTTGATGCCGCTGGCCTCGGTGGTCACCACATGCATGATGTTGGGATACAGCACGGCCAGCGTGCGCTGGTTGACCACATTGCCCTTGAACTTGTCTTCGCCGCGCGAGGCGTCCAGCGAGGCATCGGCCATGCTGAAAGCGATATCGGCACGCTTGGCGCCGAGCAGCTTGAGATTGTCGACCGAGCCGCCGGTGACTTCGGCGGTCGCCTGCCAGCCCGGCACATGCTTGGTCAGCAGGTTGGCAAGGCCGCCGCCCAGCGGGTAATACACGCCGCCGGTGCCGCCAGTGACGATGGAAAGATTCTTGGTCTGCGCCAGGGCATCGGTCGTTGCGCCAACAGCTGCGAATACCAGGCCGGCCAAAGCCGCGCCAAACATAAGGCGTTTCATTCTTGTTTCCTCCTCGTTGCCCGCCGTTTCGGCGGCCATTCCCTGTGCGGAGCACAGACGATACGGACTGTGACCGCTAAATCAACCCTCTTTTACCTTGCCGCAGCGCACAACACCGGGAGCAGCGCCACAGGCATTGTGTTTCCTGTGATCAAGGTCTAAGCCCGGAACCCGATTGCCTACGAAAAAAGCAAAGTCCCCCGTCATGTCGCCTGCCTCCGCCGTTACCACTTCGCAGCGTGCCGCCCAGCGTCTGGCGCTGGCGGCCCTCGTGCTGGGGGCCCTGGCCATCGCCTTCTCGCCGATCTTTGTCCGTCTCTCGGAGGTGGGCCCGACGGCGACCGGTTTCTACCGCACCATACTGGCGGTGCCGCCGCTCTGGCTGGTCTGGCGTTTCCGCCCCGCCGATGCGGCGCCACGTGCGACAGGAATTCCACCACTCGGTGTCCTGCTGATTCCGGGCCTGCTGTTTGCCGGCGACCTGTTCTTCTGGCACCTGTCGATCAAATACACCTCGGTGGCCAATGCCACCCTGCTGTCGAATTTCGCGCCGGTGATCGTGACGCTCGGCGCCTGGCTGCTGCTGCGCGAAAGGATCACCTCGGCCTTCCTGGTGGCGCTGCTGGTATCGTTCTGCGGTGCGCTGATGCTGGTCGGTGCCAGCTTCCGGCTTGGCGGCGACTATGTGTTCGGCGACATGCTCGCCTTCACCACTGCCATCTTCTACGGCGCCTATATGATCGCGGTGGCAAAGTTGCGCGGCCATCACGGCACCCAGGAAATCATGCTGTGGTCCAGCCTGGTCAGCGGCCTGGCGCTGCTGCCGATGGTCTGGCTGATGGGCGAGAGCCTGTGGCCGGCGACGCTGCAGGGCTGGGCGATCCTGTTCGGCCTGGCCTGGATCAGCCACGCGCTGGGGCAGGGACTGATCGCCTATGCGTTGGGCCATCTGCCGGCGTCGTTTTCCTCGCTGGTGGTTCTGGTGCAGCCGGTGGCGGCAGCCTTCTTCGGCTGGCTCTGGCTCGGCGAGGGGCTGCAGCCGCTGCAGATCGCCGGCGGCGTGGTGGTGCTGATCGGCATCCTGCTGGCACGGCGGGCCCAGCTGAAGCAGGCGGCTTAAGCCGCGCGCTGCTTGGCGAAGTCGACGAACCAGGCGAGGCTGCCGGGATTGGCCATGGTGCCCGGGTTGGAGACTTTCTCGGCCGGCTGTCCCAGCAGGATTTTCTTCACCGGCACTTCCAGCTTCTTGCCCGACAATGTGCGCGGCACTTCCGCCACCTGGAAAATATCATTCGGCACGAAGCGCGCCGACACTGCCTTGCGGATCGCCTGGTTGATGCGGTCCTTCAGCGCGGCATCCAGCGTCAGGCCCGGGCGCAGCACCACAAACAGCGGCATGTAGGAGTCGCGGCCCAGATATTCGAGATCGACCACCAGGCTGTCGAGCACCTCGGGCAGTTCCTCCACCGCGCGGTAGATTTCACTGGTACCGAGCCGCAGGCCATAGCGGTTGATGGTCGCATCCGAGCGGCCGTAGATGATGGCGCCGCCGCGCGGCGTGATGCGCAGCCAGTCGCCATGGCGCCAGACGCCGGGATACATGTCGAAATAGCTGTCGTGATATCGCTGTCCATCCTTGTCGTTCCACAGGAACAGCGGCATCGAGGGCAGCGGCTGGGCGCAGACCAGCTCACCGACCTCGTTCAGCAGCGGCTTACCGGTATCGTCATAGGCCTGTATGTCCGCGCCGAGGCAGCGCACCTGCATTTCGCCGGCATAGACCGGCATCAGCACGCAGCCGCCGACGAAGCCGCCGGCGAAATCGGTTCCGCCGGAGATCGGCGCCAGCCAGATGTCGCTGCCGAGCTGGTCGTAGATCCAGGCGTAACTGTCTTCCGAGAGCGGCGAACCGGTCGAGCCGATGGTGCGCAAGGCGGACAGATCGGCGACCTGCTTTGGCACCACGCCGGCCTTCTGGCAATTGGCATAGAAAGCGGCGCCGGCGCCGAAGAAAGTGGCCTTCACCTCGCCGGCAAACCGCCACAGGCGGTTCCAGTCGGGCCAACTCGGGCTGCCGTCATAGATGGCGATGGTGGCGCCGACCAGCAGACCGGCGACCTGGGCATTCCACATGATCCAGCCGGTACTGGAATACCAGTGGAAAATATCCTCGGCCCCAAGGTCGTTATGCAGGGCGGTCATCACCATGATGACGATCACCACGCCGCCATGGCCATGCACGATCGGTTTTGGCAGCCCGGTGGTGCCCGAGGAATAGACCACCCAGAGCGGATGATCGAAGGGCACCGGCTCGACCTTCAATGCGGCGGGTCTGGCGATCACCCCGGTCCAGGATGCGATCTGCACGCGGTCGGGCAGGGCGTGTTCACTTTGGCCCGGCATCAGAATCAGGTTTTTCACCGTCGGCAATTCGGCGATCAGGGCGGCAAGCACATCGCCCTTGTCCAGATGTTTGCCGTTGTAATGGCTCGACTGTACGGCGAACAACGCCACCGGCTCGATCTGGCGGAAACGGTCGAGGACTGCATTCAGGCCCATGTCGGGCGAGCAGACCGACCAGATCGCCCCGACGCTGGCCACCGCGAGGAAAGCAATAATGGTTTCCGGCGTATTGGGCGCATAGGCCACCACGCGGTCGCCACGCTTCACGCCGATGCCGCGCAGATGCGCGGCCATGGCGCCGACCCGTTCGCGCAGGGTCTGCCACGACATCTGTTGCAGCGCTGCGGTTTCCGATGAATAGAGAATGGCGGGTCTACTGGCAGTTTCGTGCCGGAAGACCTGGTCGACGAAATTCAGTTCGGCGCCGGTGAACCACTGCGCGCCCGGCATTTCGCGTTTCGCCAGCACCTTGTCATAGGGTTTATGGGCCTTGATCCCGATGTAATCCCACATCGAGGCCCAGAAGCCTTCCAGGTCGCTGACCGACCAGCGCCACAGGCTGTCGTAATCCTTGAAATCGCGGCCGCGTTCCTGGCGGAGCCATCGCATGTATTTCTGCAGCTGGCTGCGGCCGATGCGCTCGGCCGATGGGGTCCACAGCAGGGCGGGCGTGGCAGTCTCGGTCATGGTCTCTCCCGGAAGGGCTTAAGCCTTTTCGATCAGCTTACGCACATCGGGGGAAAATGCACCATCCAGCAGGATGAAGGCCATGCGGGCGGGATTGGTGGGCGAGCGGTTTTCCCAGGCATGGTCGGTGCCGCGCTGCACCACCACATCGCCGGCCTGCAGATGGGTTTCCGAACCATCATCCAGCACCAGCGTGATCTCGCCGAAGACGACGATGCCGTAATCGATCGATTCCGTGCGATGCATCATCGGATGCGGGCTGTCCGGCTTCCAGGTGGAGGCATGGGCCGAGCCGACCATGGCAAACGCCGCCTGCGCCAGTTCCCGGGTCATCGCCGGCGCGTCCGGCCGTTTGGGGCCGAAATCGACAAAGCGGATGATGCTGCCCTGACGGGGCGGTTCGATCTGCAGCTTGCGGTCGGTCGGGTCCTGGCCGTTGTCGACGCTGACCGGACTGCCCGCCGTGTTCCAGACCTCGAAAAAGGCGACACCGAGTTCGGGTTTCTCGATGGCGGGTTTCATCACCGTGTCGATGGTGACCACGGATTTGCCGGCAGCGTTATGGCCGGTGACAATGCGGCGGGGGGAACGCATGGCTATCTCCAATGCACCATGGGCAGGCCGGCGACCGGGCTGCGGAACCAGGGGATGGTGGTGCCGAACAGCGTGCCGATATAGGCATTGCGCAGATCGGCGCCACCGAAGGTGATGCTGGCCATCCATGGCGTGACATCGCTGCGAGTGGCCATCATCTGCTCCGGCGTCGGCTTGCCGGCCTGATAGCCGGCTTCCAGCGCGGCGATCTTGTCGGGCTTGCCGTCGTCGAACAGGGTGAGCAACTCGCCATCGGGCGTCAGTGCGATCAGCCGTTCGGCCATTACCAGCGTGACCCAGAGATTGCCGTAAGCATCAAAGGTGCAGCCATCGGGGAAGCCGGCAGGGCCGAAATCGCTGGGGCCGAAAATCTCGCGGCCGGACAGGCTGCCATCGGCGCCGACGCGGAACCGGGTGATGCGCCGGCCACAGGTTTCCACCGCGTAGAGGAATTCCTCCTTGGCATCGAGCCGCACTTCATTGGTGAAATGCAGGCCGTCGGCGACGATGCGCAGGCCGTTCTCATCGGCCAGTGCGATATAGCCGTCGGCCAGGCCGGGGCGGATCGCCTCCATCCAATTCCTGATGCGAGTCGAAACCGTGAGCCAGATGCGGTTCCTGGAATCGCGCAGCACGAAGTTGACCTTGCCGATCGGCTGGCCGTCGATGCTGTCATACAGCACGCGGCTGTTGCCCTCGCGGTCCATCACTTCCAGGCAGTCGGTGCCGAAATTGGAAATCAGGATGTCGCCATTGGCGGCAAAGGCCAGGCCATTGGGCAGCGTACCCTCGGTGAAGCGCTTGGCCAGGTCGGTGGTGCCGGCGAAATGGCTGTCGGCCTGCTGGGCGATCAGGCGCTGGCTGCCATCGGCGGCGATCCGCACCACGCCGCCGCGGGCATCGGCCGACCACAGCGTGCCATCGGGTTCGGCCAGGATGCATTCCGGCCGCTGCAGGCCGCTGCCGATGAAGTTCAGGTCGTCGCGGGTGAGGCGGAAGCCTTTCAGCGGATTGGTCATCTTATAGCAGCGCCAGCGTGAGTTTGGGGAAGATCACCAGCAGGATCAGCGTCAGCAGCATGATGAGGGCAAAGGGCATGGCCCCCATGAAGATGGTGCGCAACGTGATAGCGGAATCGTTCAGGGTGCTTTTTATGACAAAGACGCTGAGGCCAAAGGGCGGGGTCAGCAGTCCGATCTCCACCGCGACGATGGTGACGATACCGAACCAGATCAGGTTCATGTCGAAGCCGGTGGCAATCGGCAGCATCAGCGGCAGCACGATCAGCAGGATCGAGCTGGAGTCGATGAAGCAGCCGAGGATGACGATCAGCAGGATATAGATGGCAAGGAAGGCGAAGGGACTGAAGCCTGCGGCGCTGATCTCGCCGACCAGGAATTGCGGCACGCCGCTGAGCGCCAGCATGCGGGTATAGAGGCTGGCGCCGATGATGAGGAAGGAGACCGACACGGTGACATGGCCGGTCTCGGTCAGTACCTGCCAGAATTTCTTGCCATCCAGCTTGCGCTTCCACAGCGCAATCGCCAGCGCGCCGGCGGCGCCGACCGCGCCTGCATCGGTGGCGGTGAAGAAGCCGGCATAGATGCCGCCCAGAACCACGGCGATCAGCAGCACGATGGGCAGCAGCTTGGCAGCCATCTCGGCGCCGCCCATCAGGGTGACGCCGGCGGCATCGCCCTCGGGCGGGGCGCCGACATAGGAGGGCCACAGCCGCGCCATCACCATGATGCCGATCGAATAGGTGCAGGCAAGCAGCAGGCCGGGCACCACGCCGGCCATGAACATGGCGCCGACCGAAACCTCGGCCAGGAAGCCGTAGAGGATCATCAGCAGGCTGGGCGGGATCAGCATGCCGAGCACGGATGAGCCGGCCACCACGCCGGTGGCAAAGGCGGGCGTGTAGCCGTAGCGCAGCATTTCCGGCACGGCGACACGCGTGAAGACGGCGGCCGAGGCGATGCTGATGCCGGTGATGGCGGCAAAGACGGCATTGGCAGCCACGGTGGCGATGCCGAGGCCGCCGCGCAGGCGGCGCAGGCCCTGGTTGGCGACCTCGAAGGCATCCTTGCCGATATCGGCGATGGAGACGAGGAAGCCCATCAGCACGAACAGCGGCACCACGCCGAAGATATGGCTGGCGATTGAATCCGAGGCACCCTGGGCCAGCATGCTGGTGGCGACGCCAAGGTCGCCCTTCAGCAGCCAGACACCGACAAAGGAGGTGAGGCCGAGCGCGACCGCGACATGCAGGCCGCACCAGACCAGCAGCATCATGCCGGCCAGGGTGAGGAAGCCGATTTCAAGGCCGGTCATTTTTCACCTGCAACAACAAAACGGAAATCCTGCCAGGCCATGACCAGATACTGCAGGCCGGTGGCGGCAGAGCCGATCAGGATCAGCAGGCGGATCGGCCAGGTCGGTGCGGTGAAGTCGCCGGCGGCGCCGACATATTCACCGATCTCGATGGCTTCTTCGAAGGGGGCGAGGCTGCCCCAGAAGATGACGGCGAGGAACAGCACGCCCAACAGGTTGAACAGACCCTGCAGTCCACGGCCGATCCGCGGCCGCAGGGTCAGCAGGTTCTCGATCACCATGTCGGATCGCGTCATGCGGCCGACCATCAGGGTATGGCCAAGCTGCAGGAACACAATGCCGACAATCGACAGTGACAGCAGTTCAGTGGTGCCGCGCACCGGGGCGCTGAACAACTCGCGCCCCAGGATGTCGGCGTTGATCAGCACCATGAGGAGGAAAATCCACACGGTGCCGAGCGCGTTCATCGCGCCAAGCAGTCGGGAAAACATCGCGGCACCACCCAATGATGAACTGGCGAAACAGGAGTGGACTTACTCTTTCGACCAGTCGCGCGGGAAGCTGACATTGGCCGCCTTCATCTGCGCCACGAACTCGTTCAGCACCACGGTGCCGGGCAGGCCCTTGGCATCGAGATCCTTGGCCCAGGGCAGCGCAACGTTCGGCAAGGCCATCGCCCACTGCTTGCGCTCGGCGGGCGACAGGTCGCGCACCTTGGCGCCGCCTTCCACCATCTTCTGCATCAGCGTGACAGTGGTGGCGGTGAGCAGGGCGGCGAATTTCGCGTCATACTCGGCGCCGACCTCGTTGACGATCTTCTTGGCATCGGCCGGCAGCTTGTCGTAGACGCGCTTGCTCATCACCAGGGCGCCGGCGAACTGCGCGCCGTAATTCACCTTGGTGACATGCGGGGCCACTTCGATCAGCTTGGCCGGGAAAGCGCCGGTGGTGAAGGTGAGCGCACCTTCGGTCACGCCGGTCTGGATGTCGTTGTAGTAGGTCTGCAGCGTGCCGGCGACGGCGACGGCGCCGGTGCCCTTGACCCAGTTGGCCGAGGGGCCGGGCGCATTGATCTTCTTGCCGTTGAGGTCTTCCAGCTTGGTAATCGGCCCCTTGGTGAAGAGGTGATAGCTGTCGAGGCCGGTGCCGCCGAGGAAGATCATGTTGTTCTTGGTCCAGGCCTCGCCCATCGCCGGGATCTTGGCCTGCATATTTTTCACGGCCTTCGCCATCACGGCGACGTCGTCGGTCATGAAGGGTGCCACATAGGAGACGTTCTGCAGCGGGAATTTCGGCGCCTCGAAGATGGTCGAGACGAAGGCCAGTTCGGCCAGGCCGTCCTTGATCGCGCCGGACTCGCTGCCCAGCTTCACCGCCGTGCCGCCCCAGGCCTTGGTCCATTCGAACTTGGTCTTGCTATTGGCGGCGGCGAGGCGCTTGTCGACCTCGGGGATGAAGAATTCATCGGCCAGCTTCACCCAGGGGAAGATGGCCGGATGGCCGGCCACGGCCGTCATCTTGACGGTCTGCGCCAGGGCCGGCTGCGCCAGGGCGAGCAGAAGTCCGGCGCCAAGGATGCCGGGGATGGTCTTGATTGCGGTCATGGTTTCCTCCCGAGGATTTATCCGCGTGTTTTTGCTTGTCAGGCTGTCAGGGTGGTGCCGTCTGCCTGGCATTCGCCGCGGCGGCATCGCCGTAGCAGAATTCGTATGTATGGCTCAGATGATGATGCAGCCCGGCGCAGGCGCGGGTGGCGTCGCGGGCCAGCACCATGTCCATCAGCTGCTTGTGTTCGTCCATGATGCCGGCGCCCTGTACGACCAGGAAATTCTGCATCATGCCGTGGCGGTAGCGTTCGGCCTGGTCGTAGAGGCGGCTCTGTTCGTCGAGCAGGCGCGGCGAACCGCAGGCGGCGATCAGGGCGACATGGAAGGCTTTGTGCAGCTCGCCGAATTCGGCGAGGTTCTCGATCGGCTTGCCCTCCAGCCGTGCGACATAGCGGTCGAGCCGGTGATAGGCGCCGAGGATATCGGCTTCCCAGGAATCGTCGCCGCGCTCGATGGCGCGTTGCAGCGCGGCCACCTCCACCACCTGGCGGGCCAGGGTGATATCGGCAAGATCGTCGGCGCTCATGGCGGCGACGCGGAAGCCGCGCTGGCTTTCCACCGAGACGAAGCCCTGGCTGATCAGGCGGGCGAGCGCCTCGCGCAGCGGGCTGGCGCTCAGGCCATAGCGGCCCTTCAGGTCGTCGATCTGCAGCTTGGTGCCGGGCGGGAAGCGGCCGGCGATAATGTCGGCCCGGATATTCCGGTATGCAGATTCGGTCAGGCTGCCGGCTTCGGCTGCCAGATCCCGGATATCCGCTTTTGTCCTCCCGTCATTCATGTGGCCACTCTGGGCAGCGCGGGCAGGGCGTGTCAACGATAAAAAAGAAAAAAATCGACAAAATGATCCGTAGTCGTTATTGTTGCCGCCAACCGCCGCCAGAGTCGGCCGAAAGAATGTCCTGGGAGGAATCATGCCCCGTCGCTTTGTCGACCTGTCCATCTTTCTCGAAAACGACGTCCAGTCCGACCCGCCGGGCTTCGGCCCTAAGATCGAATATATTCGCCACAAGGACAGCGCCGCCGATGTGGTGAAGTTCTTCCCCGGCCTGGAGACGCAGGATCTGCCGGACTCGGAAGGCTGGGCGGTGGAGAATGTGCAGCTCAACACCCATAACGGCACCCATCTGGATGCGCCTTATCACTTCCATTCGACGATGAACCATGGCGAGCGCGCCTGGACCATCGACGAGGTGCCGCTGGAGTGGTGCTTCGGCAACGGTGTGAAGCTCGATTTTACCAAATTGCCCGATGGCTATGTGGTCACCGACAAGGATGTCGAGGCCGAACTCAAGCGCGTCGGTTATGAGTTGAAGGAACACGACATCGTCGTGGTGAACACTGCCGCCGGCAAGGCTTATGGCCAGCCTTCCTATGTCAGCACTGGCTGCGGCATGGGCTACAAGGCGACCATGTATCTGCTGGAGCGTGGCGTGCGCGTAACGGGCACCGATGCCTGGAGCTGGGATGCGCCCTTCGTGCATACGGCGGAGAAATTCAAGGACAGCCACGATGCCTCGCTGATCTGGGAAGGCCACAAGGCCGGTCGCCATATCGGCTACTGCCACCTGGAAAAGCTGCACAATCTGGAAGTGCTGCCGCCGTTCGGCTTCACCATCTCCTGCTTCCCGCACAAGATCCGCGGCGCTTCTGCCGGCTGGACCCGTGCGGTTGCCATCTTCGAGGAATAATCACAGATGAAATTCTGCACCTTCAGCCACGCCACGCGTGGCGCGAAACGTCCCGGCGTGCTCACCGCCGACGGCACCACGATCATCGATCTGGGCGACAGCTTCGACAGCACGCTGGCCATCATCAAGGGCGGCGACGAGGCCAAGGCGCGCGCGAAGGCGCTGCTGGATGCGGCGGAAATCCGCGTGCCGTTGAATGAAGCGAAGCTGCATGCGCCGGTGCTGGTGCCGGAGCAGATCCGCGACAGCATGCTGTTTGAAAAGCACGTGCAGCAGGCGATGGAACGCATCGTGATGATGCGCAAGCCGGTGCTGGGCCCACTGATGGTCAAGCTCGGCATGGTCAAGGTGGCGCCGACCTGGTACCAGATTCCGATCTACTACAAATCCAACCGCTTCTCGGTGAACGGACCGGAGGGCGACGTGATCTGGCCGCGTTACAGCCAGGTGATGGATTTCGAGCTGGAATTCGGCTTCTTCCTCGGCAAGGGCGGCAAGAACATCAAGCCGAGCGAAGCGCGCGAGCATATTTTCGGCTTCACCATCTTCAACGATTTTTCTGCCCGCGACGCCCAGTCGATCGAGATGCAAAGCATGCTTGGCCCCTGCAAGGGCAAGGATTTCGACACCGGCAACAGCATGGGGCCGTTCCTGGTCACGCTGGACGAGATCGGCGACCCCTATGCCTTGCGCATGCAGGCGCGTGTGAATGGCGAGACCTGGTGTGACAGCAATTCCAGCACCATCCATCACAAGTTCGAAGACCTGCTGGCCCGCGTATCAGCGGATGAAACGGTGTATCCGGGCGAATTCTTCGGCTCGGGCACCGTGGGCGATGGCTGCGGCCTGGAGCACGGCCGCTATCTGAAGGATGGCGATGTGGTCGAGCTTGAGGTCGAGAAGATCGGCATCCTGCGCAACCGCGTGGTGCGCCAGAAATAGTCGGCCCGGAATAGTCAGCCGGCGAAGGGCGTTTCCGGCAGCCCCGGAATCTCCACACGGACCGAGAAAATGCCGCCGGCCAGCGGCATTTTCGCCAGCTCGTCGGCATCGTGACGCTGCCGTGCCGTCGTGATGTAGAGCGTCTTCATGTCTGCTCCGCCGAAGCAGGGCATGGTTGGCGCTTTTGCCGGCAGGTGAATCTCGCGCAGGCGCTCGCCCGCGGGGGAAAACTGCACCACCTTCGCCGCACCATAGAGCGCGACCCAGTAGTTGCCGGCCGCATCGACGGCGGCGCCATCGGGGCGTTCATCTGTGGTGCGCAGATCGAGAAACAGCCGGCGGTTTGAAATGGCGGCCGTCTTCACGTCGTAGTCATAGGCATGCACGCAATGCGTCGGCGTATCGGCGTGATACATGGTGGCGCCATCCGGGCTCCAGGCCAGCCCGTTTGAGATGGCAATGGCACCCACAAGGCCCTGGCGGATCACACGGTCGCCATCCAGACGATAGAGCGCGGTTTCCGGCTCACGCGTATCGGTCATGCCGCCAACCCAGAAGCGGCCCTGGCGGTCGCAGCGGCCGTCGTTGAAGCGTGCGCCTTCCAGCGGCGAGGCCACCAGCAGGGTTTCGCTTTTGCCGTCCGGATTGCGGCGCCAGATGCCGTCGCACCGTGCCAGCAGCAGTCCGCCGTCTGCGGTCGGTGCGATGCTGCCGATAGTGGCGGGCATCGGCCAGGTTTCCAGCTGCCGTGTCGCCGGATCGAGCCGATACAGCGCTGGCGCATTGATATCGATGAACCAGAGTTTCTGCTCGGCCACCGACCAGACCGGTGACTCGCCCAGGCCGCATTGGCTGTCCAGCAGGCAGGTGGCGTCCATGCTATGCCAG
>NZ_CALRUC010000029.1:0-37818 GCF_943371255.1 Ferrovibrio terrae
GTCGAGCAGCATGAGGTGAAGTCTTCCCTGTGGTATCTGCGCTATCAGGTCGAAGGCACCGACACCCACATCATCGTGGCCACCACGCGCCCGGAGACTATGCTGGGTGATACCGGCATTGCCGTGCATCCGGAAGACGAGCGCTACAAGCATCTGGTCGGCAAGTTCGCCATCCTGCCGCTGGTCGGTCGCCGTATTCCCATCGTTGCCGACGAGTATTCCGATCCCGAGAAGGGTTCGGGCGCGGTGAAGATGACGCCGGCGCATGACTTCAACGATTTCGAGGTCGGCAAGCGCCATAACCTCGAGATGATCAACATCTTCGACAAGCATGCCAAGCTGAACGATGCCGTGCCCGAGAAGTATCGCGGCATGGAGCGCTTTGCCGCGCGCAAGCTGATCGTTGCCGATCTCGAAGAGCTGGGCCTGGTCGAGAAGATCGAGCCCAACACCCATATGGTGCCGCATGGCGACCGCTCGCAGGTGGTGATCGAACCCTGGCTGACCGAGCAGTGGTATGTGAATGCCGAAGTGCTCGCGCGTCCCGCCATCGCGGCGGTGGAGCAGGGCGACATCCAGTTCGTGCCCAAGAGCTGGGAAAAGACCTATTTCGAATGGATGCGCAACATCCAGCCCTGGTGCATCTCGCGCCAGCTCTGGTGGGGTCATCAGATCCCGGCCTGGTACGGTCCGGACGACACGGTGTTCGTCGCCTATGACGAGGCCGAAGCGCAGGCCGAAGCGACGAAGCATTATGGCAAGGCCGTCGCGCTGCGTCGCGACGAGGACGTGCTCGATACCTGGTTCTCTTCGGCGCTGTGGCCGTTCTCCACGCTGGGCTGGCCGGAACAGACGCCGGTGCTGCAGTCGCATTACCCCACCGATGTGCTGGTTACCGGTTTCGACATCATCTTCTTCTGGGTTGCCCGGATGATCATGATGGGGCTGCATTTCACCAAGAAGGCGCCGTTCCACACGGTCTACATCCATGCCCTGGTCCGCGACGAGAAGGGCCAGAAGATGTCCAAGACCAAGGGCAACGTGATGGACCCGCTGGATGTGATCGGCAAATACGGTGCCGATGCCTTGCGCTTCGCGCTCACCATCTTCGCCGCGCAGGGTCGCGACGTTAAAATGTCTGAGCAGCGCGTCGAGGGCTATCGCAACTTCGCCACCAAGCTGTGGAATGCCGCGCGCTTTGCCGAGATGAACGGCTGTGCGCTGCCAGCCGAGTTCAAGCCGGAAAGCGTACAGGGCACCGTCAACAAATGGGCCATCGGCGAGCTGGGCAAGGCGGCGCGCGATGTCGAAGCCGCACTCGCTGCCTACAAGTTCAACGAAGCGGCCGGTGCGCTGTATCACTTTACCTGGGGCAGTTTCTGCGACTGGTATCTGGAGCTGATCAAGCCTGCCCTGACCGGCGAGGATGCGGCGCTGAAGGCCGAGACGCAGGCGACCTGCGCCTATGTGCTGCGGCAGCTGATCCACCTGCTGCATCCCTTCATGCCGTTTGTCACCGAAGAGCTGTGGGACAAGCTGTATGGCGCCCCCGGCGGCTACCTGATGCTGCGCGACTGGCCCAGGGACGGCGCGCGGGCCGAGGACAAGGCAGCGGCAGCCGAGATCGACTGGCTGATCCGCCTGATCGATGGCGTGCGTGCGGCCCGTGCGGCGCTGAATGTGCCGGCCGGCGCCAAGATCGCCATGATCGCCAATGGCGGCAATGCCGAGACCGCCGCACGGCTGGCCCGCCATGCCGATCCGATCAAGCGGCTCGCCCGCATCGAGACGATGACGGAAAACCAGACCGCACCGCAGGGCTCGGCCCGCATCGTCATCGACGAGGCCACCTTCGTGCTGCCGCTGGCCGAGGTGATCGATATCGCCAAGGAAAAGCAGCGCCTGGGCAAGGAACGCGACAAGGCGCTGGCCGAGATCGCCAAGATCGATGCCAAGCTGGCCGACACCACCTTCATGGCGCGCGCGCCGCAGGCGGTGGTGGACGAGCAGCATGAGCGTCGCACCGCGCAGTCCTCGCTGGCCGAGAAGCTGGCCGACGCGCTGCAGCAGTTGGGCTGACCAGGATGTCCCCGGCCGACCAGGAACTGCTCGATGCCGCCATGGCGCTGATCCGGCAGCGCTATGCCGTCGGCCGGCACCATATCGCCGCCGCCCTGCGCACGCAGTCGGGCAAGATCGTCACCGGCCTGCATCTCGATACCTATGTCGGCCGTGCCTCGGTCTGTGCCGAGGCGGTCGCAGTGGGGCAGGCGATGGCGCAGATCGGCGCTGCGGACCCGATCACCGATATCGTCTCCGTGCGTCATCCGCGCCCGACCGAGCAGAACCAGACGATCCAGGTGGTGGCGCCCTGCGGCATCTGTCGCGAAATGCTGCGCGACTTCGCACCCGATGCGCGTGTGCTGCTGGCCGACGAGGCCGGCGGGCTGAAAGCCTATGCGCCGTCTGAACTGCTGCCGCTCAAGTATCACCGGCAGCCGTAAGGCTGCTGACGCAGCCGGGCAGCCTTAACCCCCGTATTGTCGGGGTGCATTCTCACGCTTGACCCTGCATGGGGTCGCTGCTCTGCTGCTGTCAGCAGGAGGCACCCATGAGCAACGCGCAGGTCAACGATATTCTCAGCATCGTCCAGGTCTATCTGGACGGACTCTACGAAGGCGACACGGCGAAGCTGCGCCAGTCCTTCCATCCGGCCTCCAGCCTGTTTGCCGTGGCAGCCGATGGCAAGCTGGTCAACATGCCGCGCGAGGACTGGTGCAAGGCAGTCGAGAGCCGGCCGTCGCCCAAGGCCAATGGCCAGGGCCGCGAGCATGAGCGCATCCTGTCGGTCGATATCACCGGACCGAACACCGCGCTGGTCAAGCTGAACTGCGCGATCCTGCCGCGCTTCTTCACCGACTATCTGAGCCTGATCAAGCTCGACGGCCGCTGGCAGGTGATCAGCAAGACCTTCGTGGCCGAGACGCTGGCCTCGTAATGCGCGCAGTCACCATCCTTGCGGTTCTGCTGATGCTATCGGCCTGCACGGACCCGGCGTCGATGTTCGCCGGCGGTGTGCGCGGCTGGTGCAAATCGTCCCCCAGCTGCACGGTGCAGGACTAGGCGCCCGACTTCTGCCATAATCCTGCGACATGTTGTTGCCGGGTTGGACAGGGGGGCACATGAGTCTCCGTTACTGGGCCTTGAGCTTGAGCAGCGTCATTGCGGTTGCCGCTGGCATTGTTTTGGCTGCCGAAGAATGCCGCGCCATGGACCGCGTGTCCGACCGCATCGTAGACCGTAAGACCGGCAATATGACCATTCCGCCGGTGGTTCGACAGCATCGCACCACCCTGCCGGCCGAGCATGCCAGCGTACGCTTCGCGCCCGGCGACAGCACGCTGACGCCTGACGCAGTATCCAGTCTTGACGTGCAGGCCGAAACCCTGCGGCGCCTGCCGAATGCCCCGGTCTGGATTTATGGCTATGCTGATCCGGAGGAAGAATCCCTGCCGCTAGAGGCCAGTAAACTGGCGCGGCGCCGTGCCGAGGCGGTACGCGACTACCTGCTGGCGCAGGGCGCATTGCTGAAAGAGCACAAGATTATCGTGGTGGTGGCGGAGCGGCCGAACAACCCGCGCCTGCTTTCGACGGTGGAGCGGCCAGCGCGTTATGCCACCACGTTCCTTCTGCCCTGGAGCGAGTGATTACTCTGCAGCGACGGTTGCTGCCTTCCGGGTCGAACTCTGCCGGATCGCGACTGCCGTCAGCGTGGTAAGTGCCAGCATCGCGGCGACGAACCACAGCACATAGTCGGCGCGGCCATGATCCAGCAACAGGCCCAGCACCAGCGGCGCCGTGGCCGAGCCGGCATCCAGCCCCGAATAGACGAAGCCGAAGACGCGGCCCGAGGCGCCCTTGGGCGCCGCGCCGCGCACGATCAGGTCGCGCGATGGCGTGGTGAAGCCCTGCAGGAAGCCGGCGCCAGCAATCGCCGCCACCAGGGCTGCGGCCGGCAGGTTCAGGTTGGCCACCACCAGGATCAGGCCGGCGGCGCCCAGCAGGCCAGTGATGACGATGGCTTCCAGTTTCACGCCCTTGTCGGCCACCCAGCCGCCCACCATCACGCCGGCCGAGGCGCCGAGCAGGAAGCCGGTCAGCGCCGTGGTCGCCAGCGTCAGCGGTGTCCCGTAGAGCGCGGCCAATGTCGCCGGCAGGAAGTTCTGCGTGCCGATCAGCGCGAAGGACAACAGCAGGAAATAGCCGAAGCACATCATCACCGGCAGGGTGAGCAGCGGGCCAAGGGCTTCGGCTTTTTCGCCGGCCTTTGCCGCGGCGCGACGGGCGGCACCGGCATCTTCCTTCAGCAGGTCGCGGTTCATCAGCAGGGCGGCGAGCACGGCATAGCCCACCAGGGCCGCGATGATCGGCGCGGCACGCCAGCCGAACAGGGCGGCACCGCCGGCCATCAGCACCGGTGCCAGGCCCCAGCCCAGATTGCCGCCCAGCGTATGGCTGCCATAGGCGCGGCCGAGCCGCTTCTGGTCGACGGATGCATTGAGGATCGAGAAATCGGCGGGATGGAACACGCTGTTGCCGATACCGGCGAGCACGGCGACCGGCAGCAGCAGCCAGTAGCTCGGCGCCAGGCCATAGAGCAGGATCGCGGTGCAGAAGATGGCGAGGCCACCGATCAGCACGTTGCGCGCGCCGATACGGTCGACCAGGAAGCCGGCCGGCGTCTGCAGCACGCCCGAGGTGACATAGAACAGCGTCATCACCAGGCCGAGTTCGGTATAGCTGACGCTGAAATCCTCGCGCAGGAACGGGAACAGCGGCGGCAGCACCAGCTGGAAGAAATGGCTGCAGCCATGCGCGACGCTGATCAGCGCCATCACCTTGATGTCGCGATTCGGAATGGAGGACGGGTTGCCGGCGGGGAGGGCGAAATCGGTCATCTGGGCCTGCGGAACGGGAGCGGATGCGTTTCCTCCGGCTGTGTCGCCGGTTCAAAGCAGGGTAGCAGAGAATGGCCGATGGGCCAGCAAAAACGCCTGCTACGGAATATCTGCCGCATAAAAAAGCGCGGGGTTTATGGCCCCGCGCCCGGTCTTTGCGGTCCGTGTTTACGGACTGCGCCTCATTTCTTCATCTTCACGGCGGTGTCGAGATACTTGTTGGTATAGACGGTGCCGACATCGAAGGACTGCTCCATGCCGAAATAGGTCTTCACCATGTCGTAGTCGCTCTGCATGCGCTTGGCATCGAAGGCGCCGAGCGCGACGCCGGTGGTGGCCGGATCCGTCATCAGTTCCTTGATGCGGTTCCACTGGTCACGCTGGTTGGCTTCGTCCAGCCCGCTGACGCTGCCCATCAGCGCCTTCAGGCAGGGACTGACATCGGCGACGCAGGCGGCGAAGGCCTTCTGCGAGACGCTGACGAACTTGGCCACCTTGTCCGGATTCTTGCTGATATAGCTGCCGTTCACGATGATCGAATTGCCATACAGGTTCAGGCCCATGTCGCGCCAGGCGAGGAAGCCGAGATCGGGGCCGAACTCGCGCACCTTCAGGTCATGCTCGTTGTAGAAATCGCTGGTGATGTCGATCGCCTTGGCTTTCAGCGAGGCGACCTTGGCCTGCGGCGTGATGTTGACGAAGGTGACGCTGTCGGTGGCGATGCCGACCTGCTTGGCAAAGGCCGGCCACATCACGCGCGAGGCATCGCCCGGCGGGTTGCCCAGCTTCTTGCCGGGGAAGTCTTTCGCTCCGGTGATCCCGGAGCTCTTGAGCCAGTAGAAGCCCTGCGGCGAATTGGCATAGACGGTCATCACCGCCACCAGGTCGGCGCCCTTGCTCTTGGCGACCAGCGCGGTCGCCATGTCGGCGATGGCGAATTCGGTGTTGGCGGCGCCCACGCGCTGGGCCGAGACGCCCGAACCCTTGCCGCTCTCGATATTCACATCCAGCCCGGCCTGGTCGTACCAGCCCTGCGCCTTGGCGTAGTAGTAGGGGGAATGGTCGGCGGTCGGCACCCAGTTCAGCAGCAGGTTGACCTTGTCCTTGGCCTGGGCGAATGCGCCCCCGGCCGGCAGCAGGGCGGCTGCAACCGCAATGGCAAGAATTCCGCGGACTGTCATGATGGTTCCCCTCCGTTGTGAGTCGCCGCCGGGCGGCGGGTCTGGACGAAACTCTAGCCAGACGGCCGCGAACCGGTCAATAATTAATCAACTAGTTGGATGATAAGGTACGCGTATGGCAAACCCCGCATCAGACCGCATTTCGGCCCGGGAAGCCCGGGAAGAGGGCAGTGAGCGCCGCCGCGACCCGGTGGCGACCAAGGCGGCGCTGCTGCGGGCGGCGGTGGCCGAGTTCGCCGCCAAGGGCCTGGCCGGCGCCCGGATCGACGAGATCGCCCAGCGCGCCGGGGTCAACAAGCAGCTCGTCTACCATTACTTCGGCAGCAAGGATGAGATTTACGCCGCTGCCCTGGAGACCGTTTATGCCGAGATCCGCGAGCGCGAAAAGGCGCTGCATCTGGGCGACCTGCCGCCGCTGGCGGCGATGGAGCGGCTGATCGGCTTTTCCTTCGACTATCTCGCTGAGCACCCGGAATTCCTCGCCCTGCTGAATGACGAAAACCGCCAGGAAGCCCGCCATATCCGCGGCTCGGAGCGATTGGAGCAGATGCATTCGCCGCTGGTCAGCCTGATGCAGGAGACCATCGAACGCGGCGCCGCAGCCGGTGTGTTCCGCCGCGACCTCGATCCGGTGCAGCTCTACATTTCGATTGCCGGCCTGTCGTATTTCTTCTTCTCGAATAACCGCACGCTGTCGGCGATTTTCGGCCGCGCGCTCGATACGCCCAAGGTCGTGGCCGAGCGGCGCCGGCATATCATTGCCTTTGCCATGGGCGCCTTGCGGCCGTAGCGCAATCAATCAACTGTTTGGTTGATTAAGATTCAACCGCCTGCTAGGCTTGCACCGAGTCACAGGGGAGACGACATGGCCGCCACGGAACCGGAGACGCCGCAGGACAAGCCGAAAGCCCGGCCGTACTGGCGCTGGCTGGCCATCCTCGCGATCCATGTCGCCGCCATCATCCTGTGGGAAATCCTGGTCCGCGCGACCAAGCTGCCGGCCTTCATCCTGCCGGCGCCGAGCGCCATCTTCGCCACCCTGTCGAAAACCAATTACGCCTGGCTCAGCAACACCTGGGTGACGGCGCAGGAAATCTACGGCGGCTATCTGCTGTCGGTGGTGGCCGGCGTGGTGCTGGCACTGCTGTTCACCTGGTCGCGGCTGCTGACGCTGGCGGTCTTCCCGCTGTTCATCACGCTCAACATGATCCCCAAGGTGGCGCTTGGGCCCCTGATCATCGTGTGGTTCTCCTATGGCATCGGCACCAACATCCTGATCACGCTGTCGCTCTGTTTCTTCCCGATCCTGCTCACCACCGTGCGCGGCTTGAAGGAAGTGGAGCCCGACCTGCTCGACCTGGTGAAATCGCTGAAGGGCTCGCGCTGGCAGACCTTCATCTACATCCAGCTGCCCGGTTCGCTGCCTTACATCTTCGCCGGCATGAAGGTGGCCGCGATCCTGGCCGTCGCCGGCGCCGTGGTCGGCGAATTCATCTCGTCCGACAAGGGCCTGGGCTACCTGATGATCCAGGTGCAGGCCTCGCTCGATACCCCGGCCATGTTCATGGCCGTCATCGTCATCACCCTGCTCGGCATCGCGCTGTACCTGCTGGTGCTGCTGCTCGAGCATCTGCTTATCCGCAAGGATGCGAGGATCGCGTCATGACCAAGCTCGATGTGAAGAAAGACCTCTGGCTCGATGACAGCGCGCTGCCGGCCGGCTTCGCCGACGAGGCGGCGCTGGAAGAGTTCATGACGCGCCCGAGCCGCTCGCTCGCTGCCGATCTGGACGCGCTGGACGGCGACATCATGATCCTCGGCGTCGGCGGCAAGATGGGCCCGACCATGGCGCGGCTGGCCAAGCGCGCAGCGCCGGGCAAGCGCATCATCGGCGTCGCCCGCTTCAGCGAAAAGGGCCTGCAGGAAGGCCTGGAAAGCCATGGCGTCGAGACCATCGCTGCCGACCTGATGGACCGCGCCGCGGTCGCCAACCTGCCGCGCGTGAAGAATGTGATCTTCATGGCCGGCCGCAAATTCGGCGCCAGCGGCAACCAGGCGCTGACCTGGGCGATGAATGCCCATGTGCCGGCGCTGGTGGCGGAAAGCTTTGCAGCCGCGCGCATCGTCGCCTTCTCGACCGGCTGCGTTTATCCCTTCGTCGCCACCGACAGCCAGGGCGCCACCGAGCAGCTGGAACCCAATCCGCCTGGCGAATATGCGATGTCCTGTATCGGCCGCGAGCGCATGTTCGAGCATTTCTCGCAGGTTCACAAAACCCCGGGCCGGCTGTTCCGCCTGAACTATGCCATCGACCTGCGCTACGGCGTGCTGCATGACGTGGCGCAGCTGGTGCTGCGCGGCGAACCGGTCGATGTCACCATGGGCCATGTCAACGTGATCTGGCAGGGTGACGCCAATGCGCAGGCGCTGCGCTGCCTGAAGGCCGCCACCGTGCCGACCTCGCCGCTGAATGTGACGGGGCCGGAAACCATCGCCGTGCGCTGGCTGGCCGAGAGCTTCGCCCAGCGCTTTGGCAAAACGGCGCAGATCACCGGCCAGGAAGCCCCGACCGCCTGGCTCAACAATGCCGCCGAGGCGGCGCGCTTGTTCGGCTATCCGCGCATCCCGCTCGCCAGCATGCTGGACTGGGTGGCCGACTGGGTGGCGCGCAGCGGCCGCAGCCTGGGCAAGCCGACCCATTTCGAGGTGCGTGATGGCACCTATTAAGACGCTCGATATCGATCGTCTTGATACCGCCGACCTGCCGGCGGCGCTGGCGCTGTCGGCCGAGGCCGGCTGGAACCAGACCGTGGAGGACTGGCGGATTTTCCTCGACCAGGGCCGCGTCTTCGCCTGTCGCGCTGGCGATGGCCAGCCGGTCGCCACCGCCGCGATCCTGCCCTATGGCGATTTCGCCTGGATCAGCATGGTGCTGGTGACGGCGGCGCAGCGGCAGCGCGGCATGGGCAGCCTGCTGCTGCGGCACTGCATCAGCGAATTGCAGCGCGATGGCCGCATCCCGTATCTCGATGCCACGCCGGCCGGTGAAAAGGTCTATCTGCCGCTCGGCTTCCAGCCGGTCTTCGGCATCACCCGCTGGCAGGGCCAGGGCGCAGGCCTGGAGGGCGCAGGGCAGGGCAGCAGCGCGATGCCGGTAGATGCCGATGCTTGCCAGGCGCTGGACGAGGCCGCCTTCGGCGCCCGCCGCGCGCCCCTGCTGCACAGTTTTATCAAACGGCTGCCGACGCTGGCCCGGCAGCAGGACGAGGCGTTTGTTGTCGCCCGCAATGGCCGGCTGGCCACCCAGATCGGTCCGCTGGTCGCCGGCAGCGAGGCACAGGCGCTCGATCTGCTGAAAGCGGCCCTCGACCATGTGGCGGGTCCGGTCTTCCTCGATGTGCCGGATCGCTGGGCGGGTTTGGGCGGCGAGCTGCAGCGGCGCGGTTTCACCATCCAGCGCGGTTTCCGCCGCATGGCTTTCAACAGCAGCAACGCCAACGGCGATCCGGCCCGCAGCTTTGTCATCGCCGGTCCGGAATTCGGGTAGAGGGTATCAGCATGGGTCTGCATCATTCCAAACTGCCGGCAGAGGTTCTGGCCAGCCTGCGCAAGGGCACGGTGATCCCGGCGCACCCGCTGGCGCTGGATGCCAATCGCAAGTTCGACCGCAAGCGCCAGCGCGCGCTCAGCCGCTATTATGTCGATGCTGGTGTCGGCGGCCTGGCGGTCGGCGTGCACACCACGCAATTTGCCATCCGCGATGTCGGGCTGTATGAGCCGGTGCTGTCAGCCGCGATGGAAGACGCCAAAGCCTGGACCGACCGTCCGCTGGTGATGGTCGGCGGCCTGGCCGGCAAGACCACGCAGGCGGTGAAAGAGGCGCAGACCGCAGTCGGGCTCGGCTATCATGCCGGCCTGCTCAGCCTCGCCGCCATGAAAGACGCCGGCGTCGATGCCATCATCGCCCATTGCGAGGCGGTGGCGGCCGAGATCCCGCTGGTCGGTTTCTACCTGCAGCCCGCCGTGGGCGGCGTGGTGCTGGATGCCGAATTCTGGCGCCGCTTTGCCAGCATCGACAATGTCATCGCCATCAAGGTGGCGCCGTTCCATCGTTATCGCACGCTGGACGTGATGCGCGGTGTGGCGGCGGCGCGGGCGGAAAACCGCATCTCGCTCTACACTGGCAACGACGACCATATCGTGCTCGACCTCACCATTCCCTTCACAGTGAAGCGCGGCGACGAAACCGTGAACCTGCGGTTCGTCGGCGGCCTGCTCGGCCACTGGTCGGTCTGGACGCAGCAGGCGGTGACGCTGCTGGCGAAGGCGCATGCCGCCGTGGCGGCCGGCGCGGTGTCGCCGGAACTGCTCGGCCTCGATGCCCGCGTCACCGACTGCAATGCCGCCTTCTTCGACGTCGCCAACGATTTCCACGGCTGCATCGCCGGCTGCCATGAAATCCTGCGCCGTCAGGGCCTGCTGGAGGGTATCTGGTGTCTCGATCCGCATGAAGGCCTCAGTCCGGGGCAGGCCGCGCTGCTGGATCGCGTGAGCAAAGAGCATGCCGATCTGTCCGACGATGCCTTCGTCAAGGCCAATCTGGACCGGTGGCTGTCATGATGCCGCTCCAGGTTGCCACAGCGCCGGGCGCGCCGCTGATCCACCTGCAGAATGTGCGCAAGACCTATCGCGGGCGCGGCCAGGATTTCATCGCCGTGTCCGATGTCACTTTCGATGTTGAGGAGGGCGATCTGGTCTCGCTGGTCGGGCCTTCGGGTTGCGGCAAGACCACGGTGCTGAAGATTCTCGCCGACCTGCATCAGGCTGATGCGGGCGGCACGGTCGAGATCGGCGGCGACAGTGTCTTCACGCCCGGCCGCGATGTCGGCATGGTGTTCCAGCAGGCGCTGCTGCTGAAATGGCGCACCATCCTCGACAATGTGCTGCTGCCCGCCGATATCCTCGGCCTGCCGCGCAAGGCGGCGAAAGAGCGTGCGCGCGGCCTGCTCGCCATGGTCGGCCTCGCCGGCTTTGAGACCAAATATCCTTACGAACTCTCCGGCGGCATGCAGCAGCGCGCCGCCATCGCCCGCGCCCTGGTGCATGACCCCAAGCTGATCCTGATGGACGAGCCGTTTGGCGCGCTGGATGCGCTGACGCGCGAGAAGATGAACCTGGAAATGCTGCGCATCTGGCAGGAAAGCCGCAAGACCATCATCTTCGTTACCCACAGCATCCAGGAAGCGGTCTTCCTCGGCTCGCGTTGTGCGGTGCTGACGGCCGGCCCGGCCCGCATGGCCGATTTCTTCACCATCGACCTGCCATTCCCGCGCAAGCTCGATATCAAGACCACCGAACAGTTCGGCGCCTATACCAAGCGGATCTACCGCCTGCTCGGGATGGAGTGATTAGTCGGTTATCAATAGCTTCCAGTCGTAATCAATTAAATTTTGAGTCTGCATGTAAGAGAGCGCTATTACTTTACCGACTGGCGTTAAAAAAAGTGAAGACGCCCCTGACTTATTATATGTATTTATGAACTCGAGCTCAGCAGTTGTTAAATCAAAGCTTGCCCAAAATTCCTCGCCATCTTTATCTGACATTCTTCCGAATTTATCGTTGAATTTCTTAGGCAGAACATTCTCATATCTCTTATTAACTTGGTCTTGGAGCTTTCCAAAGGTTACTTCATGGGATGCGCATCCCATACTAATTAGGATGCCCATCCCATCTCCGCTTAAGGTCAAATCGGAAAAGTTTTTTATAGTATTTTTAACACCACTTTTTACGGCCTCGAAATCAGTCCACCCCCAGGTTATGTGGCGAGTGACATAAACAAAGGCTAAAAGAGAGAAGTGAGGTTTTATTAATTTTGCGGAAATTTCAATCGCCTGCGTTATCGCGATATCTCTAACTCCACCAGAGCATTTAGCTTTTTCAATTATAAGTGATGCCAATAGGGTAGATTTTTCTGGGACGTCTTTTCTCGAAGCTTGGATAACGGCATGTGTCAGAGCGTATTGCATATCAGCTGTGCTGAAGATCGCCATTTCTTCAGGCGTTAGTTTGTCCGCTGCTTTTTTACTTAGCTCGTTTAAAAACTTTTGAGCATTTTCTTTGGCTTCAGCTTTTGCCGCTTCAAGCATCTGGGGGAGATTTTTTTCAAAGACTAACTCTGCGATGACTCGAACATCAGCCGCGCTAAGACTATTTAAAAGGATGTTCCCAGCGGCTTGAACATTGACAGACTTATCGCCGCCTTCTTGTTCTTGTTTCATGGCTTTTTTTCATTTCTTAATAGTTGTATCGCCACCAGATTGAATGTTGATGGAGTTGGCGCCGCCATTTTGTTTTTGTACTGCAGTCTTTTTTCTGAATAAGGAAAATAGCCCAGTAATGATTGCTACTCCAATACCTCCAAAAATCCACTCAAAATTCTTCACAGCCCAATCTAATAAAGTATCCATTTGCTTCTCCTTTATTGTCCGCCGACCCAGTCGAGATAGCTCTGCAGGATGTAGCTGGCGGCCAGCTTGTCGACCAGTTCGGCGCGGCGCGCCCGGCTGAGGTCGGCCTCATCCGTCATCATCCGCTGCACCGCCATGGTGCTCATGCGCTCGTCCCACAGTGCGATCGGCAGCGGCATCAGCTGGCTCATGTTGCGGGCGAAGGCCCGCGTCGCCTGGCAGCGCGGCCCCTCGGTGCCGTCCATGTTGATCGGCAGGCCGAGCACCAGGGCGGCGACGGTTTCCTTGGCGACGATGCGCTGTAATTCCGCGGCATCCGCACTAAATTTCCTGCGGGTGAGGGTCTGGTAGGGCGATGCGATGCGGTGGCCGGTGTCCGACAGCGCGAGTCCAATGGTCTTGGTGCCCAGATCGAGACCGAGAAAGCGTTGGCCGGGCGGCAGCCGGATCGGGCCTTCTGCCGGCTTGAACAAGGACTTAGCCGGTGGTGAGGCAGGGTTGCCGGAGCCGGTCACGAATGATACTTTCCGCCGCTATTTCAAGGGATTCTCCCCGAGTTTACCACCACGGAACGGACAGCGCATGTCATTGGATACAGCGGCAGTGGCGAAAATCGCCAAGCTCGCCCGGCTGAAGACGGAGCCGGACCGGCTGGAGGCCATGGCCTCCGAGCTGAACAGGATTCTTTCCTTTGTCGAGGAATTGCAGGCGGTCAACACCGACAACGTGCAGCCGATGACCTCGGTGATGCCGATGAAGCTGCGCCAGCGCGAGGATGCGGTCACCGATGGCGGCAAGCCGGAAGCCGTGCTGAAGAACGCGCCACAGCGCCAGGGCGATTTCTACACGGTGCCGAAGGTGGTCGAGTAATGACCGTCAATCCCGATGCCCTCACCATTGCCAGCGCCCTTGATGGCCTGGCGAAGAAAGACTTCACCGCGGTCGAGCTGACCCAGGCCAGCATCAAGGCGATGCAGGCGGCCAAGCCGCTGAATGCCATGATCACCGAGACGCCCGAAAAGGCGCTGGAGATGGCCAAAGCCGCCGATGCGCGCCGTGCGAAAGGCGAGGCCGGTCTGCTGGACGGCATCCCGCTGGCGATCAAGGATCTGTTCGCCACCCAGGGTGTGCTGACCACGGCGGCCAGCCATATCCTCGATGGCTTCCACCCGGAATATGAAAGCACCGCCACGGCCAACCTGTGGAAGGCCGGCGCGGTGATGCTGGGCAAGCTGAACCTCGACGAATTTGCCATGGGCTCGTCAAATGAGACCAGCTATTACGGCCCGGTGGTCAATCCCTGGCGCGCCAAGGATGGCACCAAGCTGGTGCCCGGCGGCTCCTCGGGCGGTTCGGCGGCGGCTGTGGCTGCCGGCTTCGCGCTCGGCGCCACCGGCACCGATACCGGCGGCTCGATCCGCCAGCCCGCTTCGCTCTGCGGCATCACCGGCATCAAGCCGACCTATGGCCGCGTGTCGCGCTGGGGCATCGTCGCCTTTGCCTCCTCGCTCGACCAGGCCGGCCCGATGACCCGCACGGTGCGCGACAGCGCATTGATGCTGCAGGCCATGGCCGGTTTCGACCCCAAGGACAGCACCTCGGTGGATCGCCCGGTGCCCGATTACGCCGCCAACCTGGAAGGCGGCGTGAAGGGCATGCGCATCGGCATTCCGCGCGAATACCGCATGGATGGCATGAACCCCGAGATCACCGCGCTGTGGGAACAGGGCAAGCAGTGGCTCAAGGATGCCGGCGCCGAGATCGTCGATATCAACCTGCCGCATACCCATTATGCGCTGGCGACCTATTACATCGTCGCCCCGGCCGAGGCCTCGTCGAATCTCGCGCGCTATGACGGCGTGCGCTTCGGCCTGCGCGTGCCGGGCAAGGATCTGACCGAGATGTACGAGAACACGCGCGGCGCCGGTTTCGGCCGCGAGGTGCAGCGTCGCATCATGATCGGCACCTATGTGCTGTCGGCCGGCTATTACGATGCCTATTACACCAAGGCGCAGAAGGTGCGCACGCTGATCAAGAAGGACTTCGAACAGGCCTTCCAGCGCGTCGACGCCATCCTGACGCCGACGGCGCCGAATGCGGCTTTCCCGATCGGCATGAAGAACGACGATCCGGTCACCATGTATCTGAACGACGTGTTCACCGTGCCGACCAGCCTGGCCGGTCTGCCCGGCATGTCGGTGCCGGCGGGTTTGTCCAGCGACGGACTGCCGCTGGGCCTGCAGCTGATCGGCAAGCCGTTTGAGGAGGCGCAGTTGCTGCGTCTGGGTCGTAGCCTCGAAAAGGCCGCCAGTTACACGGCGAAGCCTTTCCATTGGTGGGAGGCTTAAGTCATGGCCGAGAAAGATTATATCCAGGGTGCCACGGGTGCGTGGGAGATCGTGATCGGCATGGAAGTGCATGCCCAGGTCTCCTCCAAGTCCAAGCTGTTCTCCGGTGCCGACGCCACGTTTGGCGCCGAACCGAACCATCAGGTCAGCCTGGTGGATGCGGCGATGCCCGGCATGCTGCCGGTGATCAATGCCTATTGCGTCGAGCAGGCGGTGCGCACCGGCCTTGGCCTGAAGGCGCAGATCAACCTGCATTCGGTGTTCGACCGCAAGAACTACTTCTACGCCGACCTGCCGCAGGGCTACCAGATCAGCCAGTATCTGCAGCCCATCGTCGGCAAGGGCGTGCTGCTGCTCGACATGCCCGATGGCTCCACCCGCGAGATCGGCATCACGCGGCTGCATCTGGAACAGGATGCCGGCAAGAGCCTGCATGACCAGAGCCCGCGCGAGAGCTTCATCGATCTCAACCGCTCCGGCGTCGCGCTGATGGAAATCGTCTCCGAGCCAGACATGCGGAATTCGGAAGAGGCCGGGCTGTATCTCAAGAAGCTGCGCACCATCGTGCGCTATCTCGGCACCTGCGACGGCAATATGGACGAAGGCTCGATGCGCGCCGACGTCAACGTCTCCGTGCGCAAGCCGGGCGGCCCGCTGGGCACGCGCTGCGAGATCAAGAACGTCAATTCCGTCCGCTTCGTGCAGCAGGCCATCGAGTATGAGGCCCGCCGCCAGATCGAGATACTGGAAGACGGCGGCAAGATCGACCAGGAAACCCGCCTGTTCGACACCGGCAAGGGCGTGACGCGCAGCATGCGTTCGAAGGAAGAAGCGCATGACTACCGCTACTTCCCCGATCCCGACCTGATGCCGCTGGAATTCGAACAGAACTGGGTCGATGGCATCAAGGCGACGCTGCCCGAACTGCCCGACGAGAAGAAGGCGCGCTTCATCGAGAAGCTGGGCCTCAGTCCCTACGATGCCTCCGTGCTGGTGGCCGAGAAGGAGTCGGCCGACTTCTACGAGAAGGTGGCCAAGGGCCGCGACGGCAAGTTGGCGGCCAACTGGGTGATCACCGAGTATTTCGGCCTGCTCAACAAGTCGGGCCAGTCGATGGAGGATTTCGTCATCACTGCCGAGAAGCTCGGCGGGCTCATTGATCTCATCTCCGACAACACGATCTCCAACCGCCTGGCCAAGGATGTCTTCGCGCTGATGGTGGAAACCGGCAAGGATGCCGCCACCATCGTGGAAGAGAAGGGCATGCGCCAGGTCACCGATACCGGCGCCATCGAAAAGGTGATCGACGAGGTGATGGCGGCCAACCCGGACAAGGTGGCCGAGTATCGCTCCGGCAAGGACAAGCTGTTCGGCTTCTTCGTCGGCCAGACCATGAAGGCGTCGGGCGGCAAGGCCAATCCGGCTGCGGTGAATGAAATGCTGAAGAAGAAGCTGGCGGGCTGACAAACTACGCCGCCACGCTTGAGTGAAACGAGGCCGGGGCTGCAGAGTTCCGGCCTTTTTTCTGCCCATTTTGTCTGATGATAAGCAGGCATGATGAAAGCACACACTCTTGTCGGCGTCGCTCTGCTCGCGGTGACGCTCACCGCCTGTTCCTCCAAGCGTGAAACCGAACCGCCGCGCTCGGCCACTGAGCAGCTGCTGTTCTCCGCCGCCGCTGACCGCGCCGCCGACAAGCTCGCCTTCGCCCTGCAACCGGGCACGCGGGTCTTCATCGATGGTGCTTTCGTCGAGGGCACCGACAGCAAATACCTGCTGAGCGCGATCCGCGACCGCATCCTGCGCAAGGGTGGCGATGTAACCGACAAGAAGGAGGAGGCGGAACTGGTGGTCGAGCCGCGCATCGGCGCAATCTCGGTGGATGGCGACCGTATGCTGTTCGGCACGCCGGCGATTCCGGTGCCGCTGGTCGGCCTGCAGGTGCCGGAGATCGCATTGTTCAAGCGCAGCCACCAGCAGGGCGTGATCAAGCTGGCGGCAACGGCCTATAACCCGAAGAGCGGCAAGCTGGTGCAGTCGCTCGATCCGGTCTACGGCTTCTCCAACCGCAGGGAATGGACCGCCCTGATCTTCTTCTCCTGGGGCAGCAATGATCTGATGCCGGATGCGGAGAAATCACACTGGATCGGGGATTGAGGCGGGGAAGATGGGCCGATTTACGGCCGATTGGCGCGATGTAATCAAGTTTAAACGTTCCGCCGGGATCATGGGCGTGCAATTTTTTGCGCTGGAGAACCGGCAATTATGCGCGACCAGGATAGTTTTTGCCTTGTGGAGATGGACCTTTTCAACGGCCCGGCACGGGAGCTGATTTTCCGGCTGGCCCAGCCTTATCTCGAACAGGAAACCGCCACCAGCACGGAGCTGGTCTTCAACCGCGCGCGCCAGCGCCATATCACCAACGAGGGCAATCGTCTGGCCGACGCCATCCAGCGCACGGCCGCCCTGCAGTCGCAGCAAACCCGCCAGCCGGTGCTCGACCGTCGCCGCGAACTCAATGCCATGGTCAGCCAGGCGATGCGCCTGATCGACAGCCTGACCCGCCAGACACCCTCCGACTTCGAGCTGACCGGCAGCGCGCTCAGCCGGCTGTGCACTGAAACGGCGGATCGCGGATTTGTCCGCACCGCCATCATCATTGCCGCCAAGCTGGCGGAGTGCCAGGACTGGGGCGGCAAGATCGATCTCTGTCTTGATCTGCTGGAGAGTGGAGCGGAAGCCGAGATTGCCGCGCTGCTCGAACAGACCCTGGCCGAACTGCTGCGTCTGGAGCCGGCCGGCGAGGCTTTCGGCTTCGGTGCAGCGCCCTGCAGCGTGATCGACGGTTGCCTGGCCATGATCGATCCGGCGGCCCCGCCCGGCTTGCCGCTGCATGCCCGTCTGCGCAGCCGTCTGCTGGATGCCGATGCCGCCAGCGGACTGGGTGATGCCCTGTGCGACCGGATTTCCCAGGCGCTGGATCAGCCCGGGCTGCTGTCTGCCGAAGCCGGCTTTGCCGAATGGCCATATCTGCTCAATCTCAAACAGCGCCTCCTGGCGTTACCGGCAATGGCCGAGGACCCGGTTCTGCGCCAGGCCCTGGGCAAGCGGTTCCTCCGCCTGGCCCAGGCCGAACAGCTCAACCGCACGCTGGCCGAGATCCCGGCCTATGGCAGAAAAGTGATCTATCTGGCGCAGCTCTATCCCGAGGTGCAGGACGGCCTTGCCCGCCGCGATCTGCTGACGGCGCTGACCTTCAATCTCGAACATCGCGATTTCAACACCCAGTTCGTCGAGAGCGGAACCAGTATCGAGGATATGTCGGCACTGGCACAGGCGATCGAGGCGGCGCTCAAGCATCCCGAACTGCCCGAGCATCGCCGCGACCGCTTCCGCGCCAGCATCGAGAAACAGTATCTGGAGATCAAGAAACTGGCCGAGCGTCGCCGCGATCCGCGCGTGATGGGTGGTCCGAACGATGCGGTCTGCATGGGCGGACAGCGGATCGCGCTGCGCAACTGGAGCACGCTGGGCGTTCTGTTCGGCCCGGTGTCCGGCGGTTTCAAGGCAGGGGATACCGTGGAAATTTCGATCGAGGTGCATAACGAGATGATCGATCTGCGCTTCGACGCCTCCGCCGACATCATTCGCGCGACCGATGGTCTGGTGGCGGCGCGCTACTATTGCACTGACAGTGCCATCGAGCAGCGCATAAGGCAGTATTTCGCCAACTGAATGCTGCCGGGCTGCGCCGACCATCAGGCGAACTAGTGTTTCATTTACCGCAAAGCATGCGTGGGTAGTATTTCCGGCCCCGACACCGCTGACGGTTGCGTGGGGCAGGGGTGCGGGTTAAGCCAAAGCCCAACTTTCCCTAGAAACCGCCCCATTCGATGTTCTGTGAAACCGCAGCCGATACCTTTGCCGATCCGGCCCGGGAACTGATCTTCCAGGTCGCCCGCGGCTATCTGGAGCGGCAGGGCATCACGGCCACCGATCTGCTCTTTGACCCGGCCCAGCACCGCGTGCTGCTCAACGACGGCGCGCGCTTCCAGGAGATCCTGCAACGCATCGCGCTGCTGCAGGGCCAGCATACCAAACGCCCGGTCAGCGAACGCATGAAGGAGCTGACGGCGATTGCCGAAGCCGCCATGCAGCGCGTCGAAACCGTGGCGGCGACTCTGCCCGCCTATCCCGGCTTTGCCGAGGCCAACCAGCAGGGCGTGTTCAGCGGCCGCAATCTGGATGAATGGGTGCGTGGCGGCGTGGCCTTCACCCGCCTGCTGGCCAAGAATGCCGCCTGGGATGCGCGGGCCAAACTCTGTCTCGACATGCTGGAACATGTGACGCCGGGCAGCGAATGCCACAGCCTGGCCGACCAGACGCTGGCAGAAATCCTGCGCCTGCAGCCCGCGGCGCCGGTGCTGTTCGGCGAGAATGCCAATCGCCGCCGCATGATCGCGGTCTGCATCGGCCTCGCCGGCGGCGAAATGCCGGCCGAGAGTCATGCCCTGCTGCGCCGCCTGCGCAGCCTGTTCGCCAGCCAGGATCTGCCGCGCTGCACCGAGGCGGTGCGGGCCCGGCTGGCTGAGATGCTGAACGGCACCGCGACGCTGTATCACAGCGAGCCGCATGGCGAATGGCAGGCCATGCTGGAGCTGAAGCAGAAGCTGCAGGATGTGCAGATGTTTGCCGGCGACGAAGCGATCAGCGCCAGCATGACGCGGCGGTTCACCCGCTTCGCCAGCCCCGACCTGCTCAATCCGATCCTCGCCCGCGAAACCGAGATCAGTCGCAAGCTGCTCTTCCTGCTGCGGCTGTATCGCGAGATCGAGGATGGCAATGCGCGCTTCGAGCTGCAGGGTATCGTGACCCACTATATGGATCACCGCGATTTCAAGACGCAGTTCGTCGGGCCGCAGACCGGGCGCGAGGAATTCGGCACGATCGCCGCCGCGGTTTCCAGCGCGCTGGCCGAGGTCGATATCCCCGAGCCGCGCAAGAGCCGCCTGCAGGAGCAGTTCCGCAACCAGCTGGCCAGCGTGGTCAAACCCGCCGGCACGCGCAGCAGCCAGCGTGGTACCGGCGGCCCGAAGGACGCCGTGATCGTACGCGGCCTGCGGATGGGACTGCGCAACTGGAGCCCGGTCGGCCTGCTGTTCGGCCCGGCCTCGCCGGCGGTCACCGCGAAACTGGCGGTCGGCAGCAAGCTGTCGGTGGCGGTGGAAATCCGCAACAGCCTGGTCACCCTGGACTTCACCGCCGAGGCGGAAGTCCTGCGCGTCAGCGACGGACTGGTGGCGGCCCGTTATGTCTGCAGCGACATTCCGACCCAGCAGCGCATCAAGGCGTATTTCGGCGGCTGATATCCCGCGATCCGGTCGCCCCGACCGGAATCTGTTTATGCTAAACTCGCGCCGGGAATCGCGCCGGGAGTCGGGAACCCATGAACCTGATGGAAGCCACTATCTTCGCCGTCCTGATCAGTACGCCGCCGGCCGAAGGCCCGGCCTTCGGGTGCCGCCTCACCGACAATCCGAAAGAGGCGCTGTGCAGCAATGATCTGGTGATCAAGGAATTCGACGACGGCACGCTGGAATTCGGCGCCAAGGTCACGGTAAAGAAAAACCGCCGTCGCGACCTGCTGTTTTCCAACGGCATCTCGGCCTATTTCGACAGCTTCGGCTGGTTGCAGTTTTCCAACGGCTACGCGGTGCGTCGCATGGAAGGCGATATTTTCAAGATGACACGCCCGGGCAACCGGGAACTGACCTGCCGCTATTCCATCCAGGGCAAACAGACGCGCTGCATAACCGGTTAGAGCCGGGCGGCGCTATCGTCAGCGTTTCATGTCGACGGCGCGGGACAGCATGGCATCGGCGGCCGAAATCACCTGGCCATTCATCGAATAGGCCTGCTGCGCCACCATCAGCCTCGTCATCTGCTCGGCGATGTCGACAGTGGAGGCCTCCAGGGCGCCTGCGACCAGGGTACCAGCACCCGTGGTGCTGTCCGGGTCGGCCGGCGCACCGTACCGCACCAAACCTGAGTCGGAATTGGCGATGAAAGTCGTGCCGTCCAGCCGATCCAGCTTGTCTGGCTCGCGGAAATTACCCAGCATGACCTGGCCGCCGGTCTGGCTGCGGCCGTTGGCATAATTGTAGGTGATCTGTCCGTCTTCCCTGAACGAGATGTATTGGAACTCACCGCCCAGCAGGCCATTCTGCGTCAGGCCGATATTGGAAGCTTCGCGGGTTTCACCGGCAAACTGCGTCGTGCTGCTGGTCGCATTGCTGGAAAAGCCACCGCCGAAGTCGCCGATATCCAGAACGATATTCTGCGCGCCGGGACCATAATCGACACTCATGGTCAGCGTGGCATCGCCGGCCGCCGTAACGGCGACATTCAGGTCGCTCGAGGTCAGCGTATTGAGTGTGCCGTTCAGGAATGTGGCGGTGACCGGGCCAAACGAACTTGGCGTCGCCTGCGTCGTGTTGATGGTGATGTCCCAGGTGTCGGCCGCGGTCTTGGTCCAGATGACCTGGAAATTCTGCTCGTTGCTGTTAGCGTCCACCACGCCGATGCCGGTGGTCACCTGCTTGCCGACCAGGGCGGTCGCCGGCAGGTTGATCTGGGAGAAAACGTTGCTGGTGGCAACCGGATCGATATCTGTGGTGTCGATAACGAAATCTTCCGGCGCGGTTCCGGCCGCGACGGTCTGGCCCGCTGTCGTTGTCACGGCCTGCAGATAATAGCCTGCCGAGTTCACCAGCCGGTTTGAATTGTCGAGGCGGAAATCGCCCAGGCGCGTATAATAGACGGTATCTTCAAAACCGTTCGGTTCGCGGGTCACAGGGTCGAAGCCAGTCGGCTTGGATACGGGAAAATAGCCGTTGCCGGTGATGGCGATTGAAGTGGTGCTCGAACTGTCCCTGACGATGGCGCCCTGGCGGCGGTTGCCGAATTGTGCATTGGCCGACACACCCATATGACGGTTTGAGTCGATACCGGCGCTGTCACCGATCACCTTGTTCGTGACCAGGTCACTGAAAATGGTGTTGACCTGCTTGTAGCCGTTCGTCGAGGCGTTGGCGACGTTGTCGGAAATATGCCCGATGGCCGCCGCCTGGGCATTGATGCCCTGGACAGCGGTGCCGAGGGCGCCGAAGAAGGTCATGGCAGGACTCCTGCTCAAAAGAATCGTCTTGGCCGGTGTTCAGCAAGCGCCATGCCAACTCAGGTTGGTCACTATGTTTCTGAAATAAATGCGAAAAACTGCTACCGGAGAGGCCCTTCGCTAGGCAATAATTGCCCTGCGGCTTCCCCCGGACCGGGGCGGTGGTCATAATGTGCCGAGGGTAAATCCGGTCGATGCTGCAACCGCCACCATCATCCTTGCTTCAGACTGTCGATGACAGCCGCCTGTTTCTGTGGACCGGCGAGTTTCGCGACCGGCGCGTGGAGCAGATGTACCGGCAGCAGCGGCTGGAAGCCGTCCGCACGCTGTTGCACGCCTGCGGCATCGCTGCCACCACGGTCTTTTTCCTGCTGGTCATCCGGCAATACCTGATCATGGGCCCAGGCCTGTCCTTCTGGCTTGATGCGGCGGTGCGCTGTGTCGGCCTGCTCACTGGCGTGGTTTTCCAGGTTCTGGTACGGCGGGCAGCTGCCATCGCCATGCTCGATATCATCGCCGGCGTCGGCATGGCGAGCCTGACCACGCTCACCTTCATGACCTGGGTGATCGGCGCGCCCCCGGCACTGAATGCGGGAACGCTGGCCTTCGGCTATCTGCTGGTGTTTTTCCTGCTTGTGCCCTGTCCGGCCCAGGCGGTGATCGCCAATGCGACCTATGTCAGCGTCGGCACCGTGATTCTCGCGCTGCTCTGGCTGCCGGTGGAAAGCTATACCATCATCAGCGTGATCCTGTTCCTGCTGATCGGCAACGGACTTGGTCTGATCGGCATGCGGCAGTTCAAGCTCGAGCGGCGGCGCAATTTCCTCGCCCGCGAGGAGGCCCGGCGGGTTACAGACGCCCTGACGCTGGCACGGCAGGAAGGCCGCAAGCGCAATGAATACCAGGCCTGGGCACTGGATGCGCTGCAGGTTGGCGTTATCCTGTTTCATCCCGGCGGTGAGATTCACAGCATCAACCGGCGCGCCGCTGAATTGCTGGCGCTGCCGCCTGGTGCATTGCGGCCGGGCGATACGCATGAAACGCTGATGCGGTTTCTGCTGCAGCGCCGTGATTTCGGCGATCTGGAACTCAGCGACGTGCGTTATCACATCGACCGCCTGTTGCGGGGCGCCGGCACCATCGCCGCCTCCCGGCATGCGGCGACCGGCAAGATCCTGGAATTCACGCTGAACCGGCTGCCCGACAAGTCGGTTGCCGTTACCATTTTCGATGCGACCGAGCGCTATGCGCTGAACCGCCGCCTGCGCCATGCGGTCGAGGTGGCCGGTGACGGCTTTGCCATCTATGACTCACAGGATCGCATCGCGATCTGCTCCAGCCGGTTTGCGGCACTGTATGGCCTCACGGCCGAGCAGGCGATCGGAAAATCCTTTGAGGAGCTGTTGGCGCAAGGTTATGAGCGCGGCGTGTTCAGCCGCGACGAGCGCGAAACCGGCAATACCCAGACCGTCACCACCTCGCGGCGCCATATCCCGGAACGCATGATCGAAATCCGCACCACGGCGGGCGAATGGTTCCTGGTGCATGAGCGCGTGACGCCGTCCGGCGATCTGGTGGTGGTGCGCACCAACATCACGGCGCGGCGCCGGATGGAAGATGAACTGCGCCGCGCCAAGGAAGAGGCCGAACGCGCCCTGGCCGACCTGCGCGGCGCGCAGGCCAATCTGATTCTGGCCGAGAAGATGGCTTCGCTCGGCTCTCTGGTGGCCGGCATGAGCCATGAAATCTCCACACCGCTCGGGATCGGCGTTTCGGCCGCTTCGCATCTGTCGGAGGAAGTCGAGCAGCTGACCCGCAGTTTCAAGGAAGACCAGCTCAAGCGCAGCGATCTTGAGGATTTCCTTGAAACCGCGACCGAGGCGACGCGCATCATGCAGGGCAACCTGACGCGGGCCGCGCGGCTGATCCAGGCCTTCAAGCAGGTCTCGGCCGACCAGACCACGGATGAGGTACGCCAGTTCGGCCTTGGCGAATACCTGCATGAAATTTTGCTCAGCCTCGCGCCGGCGCTGCGCCGCACGTCGCATCGGGTCGAGATCGATTGCGAACCCAATCTGATGATCCGCAATCGCCCCGGTGCGCTCGGCCAGATCGTCACCAACCTGCTGATGAATGCCCTGCAGCATGCCTTTGACGGGCGCGCCGAGCCGGGCTTGCTGACCATCGCCGTAAGCCGGCCGCGCGAAGGCCGCATCGTTGTCGAGTTCCGCGATGACGGCAAAGGCATCGGCCCCGACGATCTGCCCCGCGTGTTCGATCCCTTCTTCACCACCCGGCGCGGCACGGGCGGCACCGGCCTCGGCCTGCATATCGTCTATAATCTGGTCAGCCAGGTTCTGGGCGGCACCATCGCGGTGTCCAGCCGGCTGGGCGAGGGCACGCGCTTCACGATAAGTTTTCCGCAAGACGCGACGACCTGAGCTATATCGGCAGCCATGAACGTCTCAGGAATCCCCGTTTCTGCCCGCGCCCCCGTTCCCGGCTGGAAGCGCGGCTGGCCCTGGCAGGAGGGACCGGCCGGCCGCTTCGCGCCCTTCAAGGCCGTTGTATTCACTCTGCTGTTGTTGCCGGCGCTGTGGCTGCTGTGGCGCACCAGCCAGCACGATCTCGGCCCGCGACCGCTGACCGAGCTGATCCTGCAGACCGGCAACTGGGGTATCCGGCTGCTGCTGGTATCACTGTTCGTTACACCGCTGCGGCAGATCCTGCGGCGCGGCCGGCTTGCGCTGATCCGCCGCATGATCGGTGTGGCCTCGGCGCTCTACCTGTTGGCGCATTTCATTCTCTACACCGCCAATCACGCCTTCGACCTGAACAAGATCGTCACTGAAATCGCCAAGGCGAATTACCTGATCATCGGCCTGTCCGCGCTGGTCGGGCTGTCGCTGCTGCTCGCGACCTCGACGGATGGCATGATTCGGCGCCTCGGCAGCCGCCGCTGGCAGCGGTTGCACTGGCTGGTGTTTCCCGCGGCGATCCTAGGCGCCTGGCATTTCTTTCTCCAGGTGAAGGCCGATATTTCCCAGCCGCTGCTGATGATCGGCTTCCTCACATGGCTGCTCGGCTACCGGCTGTGGCGTTATCTGAAACCGCAAGGCGCGGTTCTGCCGCTCTGGGCCCTGGTGCTGCTCGGGCTTGCAGCCACGGCCGTCACCGTGGCGGGCGAGGCGGCGTATTTCGGCTGGAAGATTGGTACGGCCGTGGTTCCGCGCGTGCTGGAAGCCAATCTGAATATCGAGATGGGATTGCGGCCGGGAATATGGGTTCTGCTGGCGGCGACAGGGGTGACAGTGGCAGCCGGACTCGCCACAATGAAGGCCCGTCGTTCATAAAAGCGAGAGCCTCCCGTGCGTGCTGTCTTTGTCGATGCCAATCCCACTCTCGGCGATCTGGCCGAGCGCCTGCATAAGCCCGCCGACCCCAAGGTTACCGTCAATCGCCAGCCGGATGTGAAACCCGCCGATCTGCCCACGGTATTGGGCGATGCCGAAATTGCATGGGTTGACCACACCTACCTGCCGACCGATGTGGCGAAGCAGTGCAAGGGGCTGAAGCATGTCGTCTTCCTCGGCACCGGCGCGCGCAGCTATATGAATGTCGAGGAGCTGGCGGCGCTCGGCATCGATGTGCATCTGATCAAGGGCTATGGCGATACCGCGGTGGCCGAATGCGCCTTTGCCCTGATGTGGGCTTCGGCCAAAGGCTTCGCCCGCATGGATCGCGGCATGCGCGAGGGCAACTGGCTGCGCATGGATGGCGTACAGCTCACTGGCAAGACTGTCGGCCTGATCGGCTATGGCGGCATCGCCGCCGAGATGGCACGGCTTTGCCTCGGCGCCGGCATGACGGTGCTGGCCTGGAACCGCTCGAAGAAAGACGCGCCGGCCGGTGTGCGCTTCGTCGAGCTTGATGAACTGCTGCAACAGAGCCATGTCGTCTCGCTGCATCTGCTGCTCAATGATGAAACCCGCGGTTTCCTCTCGGCCGAGCGCCTCGCCAGGCTGCGGCCCGGCGCCATCCTGGTGAACACGGCGCGCGGCGCGGTGGTGGACGAGGCCGCCATGATCGCGGCGCTGAAATCGGGCCAGATTGGCCATGCCGGGCTTGACGTGTTCGATATCGAGCCGCTGCCCAAGGATCACCCGCTCACCAAACTCGATAACGTCACGCTGTCGGCGCATTCCGCTTTCCGCACGCCGGAAGCCAGCGAGAACCTGATCGAGGCGGCGCTCAACCACACCCGGCGGATTGCAAAATGACCAAACGCTACGATCTGGCTATCCGCAATGCCCGCATCCTCGATGGCAGCGGGGCGGCGTCTTTCACCGGCGATGTTGGCGTCAGCGGCGACCGCATTGTCGATGTCGGCGATCTGGGCGGGTCCTCGGCCGACCGCGAAATTGATGCGAAAGGCCTCGCCGTGGCACCGGGCTTCATCGATGCCCATACCCATGACGATGGCGCCGTGCTGCACGGGCCGGACTGCATGCATTGCAAGCTCAGCCAGGGTGTCACCAGCGTGGTGATCGGCAATTGCGGCATCAGCCTGGCGCCCGCCACGATGAAAAAGCGCCCGCCGCCGCCGCTCGATCTGGTCGGCACCGAAAGCGCCTGGGCGTTTCCCACGTTTGGCGACTACGCCGAGCAGCTGCGCAAGACGCCGCCGGCCACCAACGCCTACGCGCTGGTCGGCCATATGTCGCTGCGCGTTGTGGCGATGGATCACGATGTCCAGCGCGCCGCGACCGACAAGGAAGCGGCGCAGATGCAGCAGCGCCTGACAGAATCGCTCGACCAGGGTGCCTCGGGCCTGTCCAGCGGCCTGTGGTATCCGCCCAGCCGCCATGCCCCGACCAGTGAAGTGATCGCGGTGGCCGAGGGCCTGCGGTCGCGTGGCGGGCTGTACGTGACGCATATGCGCGACGAGGCCGATGGCGTCGTCGACAGCATTCATGAAACGCTGAAGATCGGCCGCGACAGCGGCTCGGCCGTGGTGATCAGCCATCACAAATGCACCAACCCGGAAAACTTCGGCCGCTCGACCGAGACCCTGGCGCTGATCGACAAGGCGGCCAAGGAGCAGACCGTCGATTTCGATGTCTATCCTTATGCGGCCAGTTCCACCGCCCTGCTGCCCGATCGCCTGCGCGACGACATGGCGGTGCAGATCGCATCTTCTGAACCCTATCCGCAGATGCGCGGCCGCATGCTGGCCGATATCGCCAGGGAATGGGGCGTTGACCAGGTGACGGCAGCGCATCGCCTGCTGCCGGCGGCGGCGATCTATTTCATGATGAATGAAGACGACGTGCAGCGCATCATTGCGCATCCGCGCAGCATGATCGGCTCCGACGGCATCCCCAGCAACGACATGCCGCATCCGCGCCTGTGGGGCACCTTCCCGCGCGTGCTGGGCCATTACAGCCGTGATCTCAAGCTGCTCAGCCTGGAGCAGGCCGTGCACAAGATGACCGGCCTGACGGCGCGGGTCTTCGGCATGGTCGATCGCGGGGCAATCCGCGCCGGCGCCTATGCCGATCTGGTGCTGTTCGATCCCGCAACCGTGATCGACACCGCCACTTTCGCGGCACCGATCCAGCCCGCCGCCGGCATCACCGAGGTCTGGGTCAACGGCGTATCGAGCTATGTCGGTGGCAAGGGCGTGACTGGCGCGGCCAATGGCCGGCTGATCACCCGCAACCAGGCCTGAGCCCGATCACGCAAATGTTGGTCGGTGGCGGCATGAAACAGTCCAGATTGTCGTCATGCTGCGCCTGATCCTGCCGTTGCTGCTGCTGGCCATGCCGGTATTCGACACGCCAGTGCTCGCCGCCGAGCTGCCGCGCGAGAATATCGTGCTGCGGTCGGCGCTCGGCGTCGATGCCGTGGCCAATACCGTCACGCTGCCGCTGTTCCGCGGCGAGGTCGACGGGCGCAGCGTCTGGTACATCGTCACCGATTCCTCCGATGCCGCCGATGCGGCGGCGCGCGGCGTGGTGCATGCGCCGCTGCTGGTCCATGCCGGTCATGTGCAGGCGGCGAGCCTGAGCGGCGATGTGTTGCGTTTTGCCGCCGCGCCGGATTTCGGTGCCGTGCGGCAGGTGGTTGCGGGCCCCACCGGCTATCCGCCGCAGACGGCCGTGCCGGGCGGCAGCGCCGTGCCGGCCTATTCGCCGCTGGTGCGCGTGGCGGGGCAGGCGGCGATCCTGAATGCGCCGATCATTGCCACCGGTGACGGACCGTTCGATCACGGCACCAGCGCCGACCGCGTGCTGGCCATCGATACCGCGAAACGCACGGTGACGCTGCTGCTCAGCCATGGTTTCGCGGAAGGCCGCCGCGTCGTCTATATCAGCACCGAGGCGTCCGATGCCGGCGTCGCCGCGCTGGAGCGCGCCGTGCATGTGCCGCAGCTGGGCGACGGCAATGGCGATATCGCGCTGCTCGCTGTGGTCAACGGCCCGGCCGAGCAGGGCCTGCAGCAGTTCCTGCGCCACGGCCGTGCCGAGGCCACCGCTACGCTGGCCAATGCGGCGCAGCTCGGCAGCCCGCACAACATCCTCACTGCCTTTCCCATGGGCCGCACCGCCAGCGGCTATTCGCCGCTGTGGAGCGTGACCAAGGCGGAGTGGGTGGACCGGCCCAGTGCTGATCGGCCCAATGCTGATCGGCCCGGCGCGCCGCAGCGTCACCAGGCCGATCTCTATGCGCTGGCGAAAGCGCAGCGGCTCAAGCCGCTGCAGCCCACCGGCATCGTCGTCAACTGCCCGGTGATCGCCTGGCTCGACGGGCCTGTCCCTTAATCCTGCCGCGCACCCGAGCTTTCGATCACGCTTTTCCACATCGGCCGTTCCTTCTGGCCGCGTGCCGTCACCACCTCGGGCGTGCTGCCCAGGCTTTTCGCGCCGGTGGTGAGGAACTTCTGCTGGATCTCCGGCTTCTTGGAAATTTCCTGCAGTGCGCTGGACAGCGCGGCGACGATCTCCTTCGGCGTGCCGGCCGGCACCACGAAGGCAGCCCAGGAGGTGACCACGAAGTCATCCATGCCGGCCTGCGCCATGGTCGGAATTTCCGGCATGCTGGGCCAGCGCTCGGCCGAGGTGACGGCGAGCGCGCGCAGCTTGCCCGAATTGATGAAGGGGATGTAGGAGGCGAGGTTGTCGACCGCGATATGCACATCGCCCGACAGCATCGCCGGAATCGTCTGCGCCGCGCCGCGGAACGGCACATGCTCGCCCTTCACGCCGGCGCGCTGGCAGAACAGCACGCCCGACAGATGCGGCGTGGTGCCGATGCCCGGGCTGCCGTAGGAAATGCCGGTCGGCCGCGTCTTGGCCCAGGCGATGAATTCCTTCAGCGTTTTGGCCGGCACGTGATCGGCCGGCACCACGGCGACATTGGGCAATTCCCAGGTCATCGACACCGGCAGCAGATCCTTGTCGGCATCCCAGCTCATCTTGGAATAGAGATACTGGTTGATCGAGAAATGGCCGATGGTGGCGGCGCCCAGCGTGTAGCCATCGGGCGTGCTCTTGGCCACCGCATCGATGCCGATATTGCCGCCGGCGCCGGCGCGGTTGTCGATCAGGAAGGGCTGGCCGAATTTGACCTTCAGTTCTTCCGCCAGGATGCGGCTCAGCACGTCGGTCGAGCCGCCGGCCGGATAGGGCACCACGATCTTCACCGGCTTGTCGGGCCAGCCTGCGGCGCGGGCGCTGCGCGGGGCCAGCAGCGAGATGCCGGGCAGGGCGGCGAGGGCAGACAGGGCGGCACCCTGCAGGATGTGGCGGCGTGTGGTCATGGGATCGGCTTCCTCCGGTTTATGCTTTTACGACGCCTTCCAGCCTTACTCAGTGTGCGGAGACAGGCAACAGGATTTGTGGTTGTAGGCGTATTCCATGCGCTTACAACGCATGATTGCCTTTTCGGCGGCAATATCGTCTACTGATCCGTAAACGGATTCGCCTCCCGAGATATAAGATGATTCTCCCCGACACCGTCGTTAACGGGAATGCCCGCTATTTCCCCAAGGCCACCGATCTGGCCGTGCTGCAGTGGTGTACCGCCCGCGGCCTGACGCTGGAATCGCTGGCTTCGCAGGTCGGCGTGCCGCGCGTCAATCTCAGCCTGATGCTGAAGGGTGTCGATCCGGTGCCGACCACGGCCGAGCGCCGGCTGCGCTCGGTGATCGACGGCAACTGACGCTTTTACTGCTTTCTTCCAATAACAATATAAAGAGTTTGAGGGGCGAGAGGGCCGGGGAGTTGTCCTTGCCGAATCTCTCCGCCACAAATAATCCCGGCTTCATTAAATGCTTGGCAGACCATCTCCGCTATTGGAAGCATTGTCGCATCATCAAGTATTGCGGTTGTGACTCTTCCCGGAAGATCTGCCAGATGATTCCCAGCAATTGAAACGACATTCCAACCAGCTTGGCGAAAAACTTCGGCAAGTTGATTGGCATAGTCTATTCCCTCGCCATCCATTAGGCGGCTCATAAAACCAACCGTGCCAACCCTACTTCTAAGTATATTTTCTAGCGTTGCGCGCTGCGTATCAGAAAGGGTTCGTGGCTTTAGGGCGGCTATTTCCGTGTCCTTCTTCTCACTAATTATATTGCCAGTATAATAAGCTCCTACCGCTGCAAGTGCCGTCAGCACAGCAAAAATTTGCGCGCTCCAGGATAGGAAAGAATGAATAGTTATCAGGTTCATAGTCTTTAATTATGAATGCTCTATAGATGTTTGAGCCTATCAATTGGCTGAATCATTTACATCAAATTTGTCATCCATTCCGGCACGCGGCGGTTCTGGCCCAGCAGATAGCGCGCCATCGCGCCGGCCACCTGGCGCACGCTGTCGCGCTGTCCCATCCGTTCGCGCCACGCGATCAGCCGGTGATGCGTCGCCGGGATCGGCGCCCCCATGCGGTCGCCGAAAATCTGCGCCATGTAAAAGGCGATATCGGCATAGGTGAAGGCCGCACCGGCCAGCCAGTCGCGCCCATCACTCAGCAGCGTCTCCAGTTCAGTGTAGAAGCCGGCGGCACCGGCACGCGCGGCAATCGCGGCCGCATCCTCGGGTTTATCCTGCAGGCCCATCAGGCGAATGATATGCGGGAAATAGACCTCGTCGGATTTCAGTTCCAGCAGGCGCGCGCGGGCGCGACCGGCGATGTCGGTCGGCCATAGCGGCGGCGCGGGCTGCAGGTCTTCGAGATATTCAAAGATCTGCGTGGAATCGAAAATCTCTACATCATCGTGAATCAGCACCGGCACCTGGCGCTTGGGATTGATGCGCAGCACATCCGCGTGCTTGGGCTCATACAGGCTCTTCATCTCGAAGGGCACCATGGTCAGCGCCACATCAATCTGCTTTTCCAGCGCGGCGATCTGCGCCTTGGCGCCAAACATGCTCAGCGGGCCGGAATAAAGACGGATGGATGGCATGACCTGCTCCTGATTCGGCAAAGAACGTGTGAAGAACAATGGCGTTTATACAAGGTCTCGCAGTAACGGTGCTCCGATACGCAGACAGTGTATTGGTATTGCATCACCTCCTCATATCGGAGATAGCGTCGGTCATCCACGACGCACTTAGGAGAGGAGTGATGTCGATCCGCGAAAACAAAGGATGACAGGCTCGAACAGTCGCCCTTAGAGTCGCGAATGGAGGACAAGCTAGGCAGACAGGAAACGCCGAAAGGCGCGCCGTGGCGTTCGCCCACGGCGCTGATCGCGCTGTTTGTTTTGCTGGCATGCCTGGTGCCGGTCGGCTTCGTGACCTGGCATGCCTGGCAGTCGCGCGCGGCCGCGATCAGCCGGGGTTTCGCCGAAGCCGAGGATCTGGTGCTGGCACTGAGCCAGCATGCGGCACGCACCTTTGCCGAACCCAATCTGATCCTGCAGGATGCCATCGAGCATGTGGAAAACGATGGCATGGGGCCGGAAGGCCTGCCGCGCCTGCACAGGCTGCTGGTCAATCATGTCAATGCCTCGCGGGTCATCCGCGAACTCGGCATCCTGGACGAACGGGGATACTGGCGCACCTCGTCGCTGCCCGAGCGACCAACCTACAGCAATGCGGATCGCGAATACTTCATCTATCATCGCGACAATCCCGATACCCGTCTGCGTATCAACACGCCGCTGCTCGGCCGCGTCAGCGGCCAATGGATAATCGCTTTGACTCGGCGGATCGAGCACAAGGATGGTAGTTTCGCCGGCGTTGCGCTTGCAGCCATCGGTACAGATTATTTCCAGACGTTCTACGACACGCTGAGTGTTGGCGCGCTTGGTCATGTGGCGCTGTATCGGGACGACGCACGATTGCTGGTGCGCCGGCCTTACGTGGAATGGCATCTGCTGGCGGACCGGTCGCAGGCATTCTTCGAGGCGACCCGACGTCAGCCCGCCGGCCGTTTTCACGGTGTTTCGGTCTACGATGGAATCATTCGCCTTGCCGCCTGGCACACCCTGGAAGATTTTCCTCTGATCATGACGGTCAGTCGCGCCGAGGGCGATGTGCTTGCAGCCTGGTACAGTTCGGTGCAGCTCGATATGGCGGTTGCCGGAGCTGCGAGCTGTATCATCATCCTGCTCGGGGCATTGTCGATCACACTGCTGCGCCGGCGCATCCAGGCCGAAACGGCCGCGGCGGAAGCCGGGCGGCAATATGCCATGATTGCCGAGGCGGCGACCGACGTGATCGTGCGCATGAATCCCGATGGCCGGCGGGTCTACATATCGCCGGCCTGTCGCGATGTGCTGGGCTACGAACCCGAGGAACTGCTGGGCAACAATCTGGCCGATGTGGTGCATCCTGACGACCGCAGCGTGCTGCAACAGGCTTTCGCGGCACTACGCGGCGAGGCCGCGCGGAGCACGGTTATCTATCGCGGGCGTCATCGCAACGGCCATTATGTCTGGCTGGAGATTGCCTTCCGCGCCATAAACGATCCGGAAACCGGGGCAGTGCGCGAGATCATGGCCAGCACCCGCGATATCAGTGCGCGCAAACTGGCGGAGCTGCAGCTGGCCCGCGCCAAGGATGCCGCCGAAATCGCCAACCGGGCCAAGTCCAATTTCCTCTCCGGCATGAGCCACGAACTGCGCACGCCGCTGAATGCGATCATCGGATTTTCCGAGATGATGCAGCGCGAGATGTTCGGGCCGCTCGGAAATACCCGCTATGCCGGCTATGCCACGGATATCAAGCGGAGTGGCGAACATCTGCTGGAACTGATCAACGATATCCTCGATCACGCCAAGATTGAGGCTGGTCAGCTTGAAATCCACGACGATGCCATCGAGATCGTGGAAGTCGTCGACTTTGCAGTCCATATGCTGGCCGTGCAGGCCGAGGAGGCGGGGGTCACGGTTGAAAGCGATGCCAGATCAGGCATCCGGTTGCTCGGCGATGAACGGCGTGTCCGGCAGATCCTGCTCAACCTGCTCAGCAACGCAGTCAAGTACACGCCGGCCGGCGGTCGTGTGCTGGTGCAGGCGTCCTTCGATAGCAATGACGATCTGGTTCTGGCGGTATCGGATACCGGGATCGGCATGACGGACGTGGAGCAGCAACGCGCCCTGCAGCCATTTGCCCAGATTGATAACGAGCGCAACCGGAACAAGCAGGGCACCGGTCTGGGCCTGGCACTCACGCGGCAGCTTGCCGAACTGCATGGCGGCAGGCTCAAACTCACCAGCATTAAGGGCGAGGGAACGGTGGTGTGGGTTTATCTGCCTGCGACACGCATTCTGGCGCGACCAGGCTGATCTGCGTCGGGCTGAACGGTGTCAGCTTTCGCTGCGGTAGAGCGAAACCAGGGTCGCCTGCCGGTCATTGGCGATGCCCAGTGCGCTGGCCGCCAGCTGCTTCTGCACGGCCAGCGAAGCCAGCACGGCATCGTTGCTGGAGATGTCGCTGTCCACCAGGGCGCCGAGGCCGATCTTCATCGCATCCAGCACATTCTCATTGAAAGCCATCTGCAGGGATATCTGCCGCCGCGATGTGGCGAACTCGGAAATCGACGCGCTCGCCCGGGTGGTCAGCGGCTCGATCAGGTTATAAGCCGCCGTGGCCGTGGTCGCGTCGGTGATTGCGGCGATTGCGGTGCCCAGCGTGGTGTACTCCGGATCGAGACCGAAGGTGCCAACCGAAATGGTGTCGCCGGTGACACTGGCGACGAACTGCACGGTGGTCGACGTCGCCAGCAGCTGGTTGCGCCCGTTGTAGCTGGCCTGGTTGATGATGTCGGAAATCTGCTCGTGCAGGGCGGTGGCATCGCTCGTGTAGATGTCTCGCTGGTTTCCGTTCAGCGATCCATCCGATGCCTTGATCAGTGTGGAGCGCAGGTTGTCGGCCAGCTGCAGCATGGTATTTAGTGCGGCGATCGAAACATCGATCAGGCCAAGGCCCTGTTGCAGCGATGACTGCACGGCGGCATTGGCCTTGAAGTTGCTGCGGATGCCCTGGGCGACGGCAAACACCGAGGCATCATCCAGGGCATCCGCAACCTTGAAACCGGTTTCGAGCTGCTTCGATGTGGCTGTGATTCGCGAATCGGTCGTGCGCAGTGTCGAGACTGCGGCCATCGCACCAAGATTGGTGTTGATCGACGCCATTGTTTTTTAGCTCCCAAGGCTTAACACGCCCTGTCACCCCCGCAGCGTTTTCGCTGCTGAACCGCTGTTTTCTCGCATAAGGTTAACGGGCTGTAAACCATATTTCAGCAACCGGGTCGGGATTCACAAAGGGGATACAATATTAATCCGAGAGCTGATTAACCTTAACGGAATGCCGGTAATCAGACCCACTTGAAAGAACATAAACAGAACATATATTGGGCTATTTAAGCTGATGGGAGCCCGCCATGGAAAAGGTCACATACGACCCCTTCAAAGACCCGAACATTGCTGCTGCCCGGTCTGGCGGCGCTGAGGACAGCCCCGGTGACCAGACCTGGCGACCGCGGCGCTACACGCCTCTGGAACTGGAGGAGCGGGGCCTTGTCGAGGACTATCCCCGCATCCCGAATGCCCCGGCGCCGGGCCAGCGTATCAACTGGGCCAATGCAGCCGACAACCTGGCGCGCGGGCATTCGGTCGCGGTCACGGCCTCGCTGTGCAACTGCGCGCCGGAGCGGATATGGCGGAACCTGCGGCGTAGCCGCCGGTTCCGCGCCCGCATTGATCTGGCGGCCGAGCGCCTGCGGCTGGAAGCCGATCTGCAGTTCCGCAATCTGAATATTCAGACCGTGTTGCAGATGCGCCAGCGCACCGGCCAGCTCGACACCAAGACCTTGCACTGGCTGGCTGAGAAGCTGCGGCTGGGGCAGGCGCCGGCCCAGGCAGAAACCCTGGCCGACTGGCTGGAGGCGGTGGCAGCCGTCCCCGGCCCGAAGCACGGCCGGCGCGCGCGCAAGGCCCCCGCCATCTCCGTGCCGGTGGGCCAGTTGGACCCCATCGGATCGAACGGGCTTGCATTGGATCGAACGGGATCGACTGGGACCGCATTGGCCTCCAATCGGATCGCATCGGCCGCCAATGGGATCGACCCGGCACCGATCCGGCCCGGCTCCCTGCACCGGACACCGCCAGCTTCCTGTGGGTAACTGCTTGTTTCACTTCAGATTCGCGTTAGCTGAGGCTGGTCGGCGCCTTGCCGAGCCCGCATTCCTGTCTCATCCTGTCGCCCCACCCAGCGACCCGTTCAGCCCGGAGTCCCCACGATGATCGATCTCTATTACTGGCCAACGCCCAACGGCCACAAGATCACCCTGTTCCTGGAAGAGGCCGGCATTCCCTACACGATCAAGCCGGTGGCGATTGGCAAGGGCGAGCAGTTCAAGCCAGACTTCCTCAAGATCAGCCCGAACAACCGCATGCCGGCGATTGTTGATGATGAGCCCGCCGATGGCGGCGCACCGATCAGCGTGTTCGAGTCCGGCGCGATCCTGCTCTACCTCGCCGACAAGTATAAAAAATTCATTCCGCAGGATCTGCGCGGCCGTGTCGCCTGCACCGAATGGGTGATGTGGCAGATGGGCGGCCTCGGCCCCATGTGCGGCCAGAACCATCATTTCACCCAGTACGCGCCCGAGAAGATCGAGTATGCGATCAACCGCTATGTCAACGAGACCAACCGGCTCTATGGCGTGCTGAACAAGCGTCTCGAAGGCCGCGCCTTCATCTGCGGCGACGACTACACGATTGCCGACATGATGAGCTATCCCTGGATCGTGCCTTATGAGCGCCAGAGCCAGAAGCTGGAAGACTTCCCGCATCTGAAGCGCTGGTTCGACAGCATCTGGGCGCGCCCGGCCACCAAGGTGGCCTACGAGAAGGGCAAGGCGATCAACCAGGGCATCCCGGTGATGACCGACGAGGCCAAGAAGGTGCTGTTCGGTCAGACCGCCGCCGTGGTGAAGGGGTAGCCGAGGCAAAAAATAAACCATCACCCTCGGGCTTGTCCCGAGGGTCCATCCCAACCATCCACGCATCGGGACGCGCAGATGGATCCTCGGAATAAATCCGAGGATGACGATTAAAGTGACAGGACAAATGACCAAAGACTCGAACATCCATATTGCCGAAACCGACGCACAGATCGCCGCCTGCTTTGTCGTGTTGAAAGACCTGCGGCCGCATCTGAAGGATGCCGCCGAGCTGGTGCAGCGCGTGCGGCTGCAAAACCAGGAAGGCTATGTGCTTGCCTATGCCGCCGATGCCTCCGGCACGCCGGCGGCCTGCATCGGCTTCCGCCGCCAGAACCGGCTGGTGCATGGCAAGGTGATCTATGTCGATGACCTGGTCACCAGCGAAACCGGCCGCTCGCGCGGCTATGGCGCGGCCCTGCTCGACTGGCTTGAGCATCTGGCGAAAGAGGAGGGCTTCAAGGCCGTCGATCTCGACAGCGGCACCCAGCGCACCGAAGCGCACCGTTTCTACTTCCGCCAGCGCTACGCCATTTCTTCGTTCCATTTTCTGAAAAGGATCTGACCCGTGATTGATCTTTACACCTGGGCCACGCCGAACGGCCGCAAGGTTTCCGTCATGCTGGAGGAGACCGGTCTGAAGTATCAGGCTTTCCCGATCAACATTTCCAAGGACGAGCAGTTCGCGCCCGACTTCCTGAAGATCAATCCCAACAACAAGATTCCGGCCATTGTCGATCACGAACCGCCCGCCGCCTATGGCAAGGACCCGGTCAGCGTTTTTGAATCCGGCGCCATCCTGATCTATCTGGCAGAAAAGAGCGGCAAGTTCCTGCCTACCGATGCCAAGGCGCGCATGCAGGCGCTGCAATGGCTGATGTGGCAGATGGGCGGCTTCGGCCCGATGCTCGGCCAGCTGCATCATTTCGGCCGCTTCGCCAAGGAAAAGGTGCCCTACGCCATTGATCGCTTCGCCACCGAGACGGCGCGGCTTTACAAGGTGCTCGACGGCCATCTGACTAAAAATGAATACATGGCCGGCAAGGAGCTTTCGATTGCCGATTTCGCCGCGCTGCCCTGGGCGGCGCGCTGGGAATGGCATGGCATCGACTGGGCGACCTATCCGCATGCCAAGCGCTGGTACGACGCGCTGATGGCCAGGCCGGGTGTGCAGCGCGGCTTCGAGGTGCCGTGAGGCATGTCGGCTGACGCGATCCTGGAGAATGCCTC
>NZ_CALRUC010000030.1:0-37657 GCF_943371255.1 Ferrovibrio terrae
CCGATCTCGCGGCAGGCGCGGTCAATCTCGGCGGCAACCTGGCGGCGGGCGGCGGCATCGCCCAGACGAAACGGCGCGATGTCGATGAGCGGTACGTAATCCAGCACGGCCATGACCTGCCCCCGAAACACTGCCCCGAAATCCTCTAACGGGTTCAGTAAGCCGGCGGTGAACGATGCCGACAAGCAGCGTTTTCAGAGCAGACCGCTCTGTTTTTGGCATCGCTCTGGGATCAGGCCTTGCGGCGCTGGCGGGCGGCGAGGTCGGCCTTCAGGTTTTCCAGAAAAACCGCAGCCGCGACGGGCAGTTGGCGGTTGCGGCCGATGCCGATCACCAGCCGGCCGCGCAGGGCGCGGTCGACCAGCGGGATGGCGACCAGCCCGGCGCCGCTGCGGGCGCCGATCTCGATCTGGAAGCAGATCGCCTGGCTGCGCGCCGCCACCGTCTGCATCACTGCCACCGAATTGCCGGTGACGACCGGGCGCAGCGAGAGCGACGAGCCTTCCGTGGCGGTGTCGAGCAGGCGACGACCGCCCAGGCTCTCGTCACCCAGCAGGATCGGATAGGGCAGGCAGTCGCTGAGTCGCAGCTTGTCGCGGCCGGCCAGCGGGTGGCGCCGCGCCATCAGCGCCTGCAGGGCCTGCGGCACATCGGCCACCACGGCAAAGCGGCGGTCGGCCGGCGGATTGAAGGCATAGCCGATATGGGCTTCCTCACGCACGGTGGCGGCCACCACCTGCTGGCTGCCCACCACATCGACGGTGAAGGTGACGCGCGGATGGCTGGCCTGGAAGGTGGCGATCTGCTCGGCCACCACATCGGCCACTGCCTCGATGATGGCGAGGTGGATATGGCCGCGGCGCAGGCCGCGCAGTTCCTCGATCTGCGAGCGGGTGAGATCGAAATCATGCGCCGTGCGGCGGATATGCGCGAGCAGCAGCTCGCCGGCACTGGTCAGCCGCACACCGCGCGGCAGGCGCTCGAACAGCGCCACGCCCAGGCTTTCCTCCAGGTCAAGCACATGCCGGTTGACCGCCGAGGAGGCGATGTTGAGTGCTGCGGCTGCCTTGCGGATCGAGCCGATGCGGGCAACCGCCTCGAAATACGAAAAGGCGCGGGAGCGGGACTGGGGCTTCATGGGGCGCGCAACCGGTCAGCAGGCATGCCCCATCTAAGGGGCAGCCGTGCCAAACGGCAAGGCCCCACCGGTCAGACGCCGCGGATCATCCCGCCATCGACGCGCAGCTTGGTGCCGGTGATATAGCCGGCGCGTTCGCTGGCCAGGAAAGCCACCGCATCAGCGAATTCCTCAGGCCGGCCATAGCGGCCCATGGGGATCGCGGCCTGCGAGGCTTTCGCCACATCGTCGCGGCTCTTGCCCTGCTTGCTGGCGGCGGCCTGGTCCAGCTGGTCGACGCGGTCGGTATGGATGCGGCCAGGCAGCACCAGGTTGACGGTGACGCCCTTCGGCGCCACTTCGGCGGCCAGGGTCTTCGACCAGCCCAGCACGGCCATGCGCAGGCCATTGGACAGCGCCAGATTGGGGATCGGCTGTTCGATGCCAGAAGACGCAATGGTGATGATGCGGCCCCAGCCGCGCGCCAGCATCGGCGGCAGCAGCCGGCCGCTCAGATGGAACAGATGCCCGGCCATGGCGGCGAACTGCGTCTGCCACAGCTCCAGCGCGATCTCGGCGGCGGCACCGGGCGGCGGACCGCCGCTGTTGTTGACCAGGATATCGACGCCGGCCTGGGCCAAAACGGCATCGGCCAGCGCATCCACCGAAGCGCGATCGGACAGGTCGAGCGCATGGGCGCTCAGGCGCACGGCGACATCGGGCGCCTCGGCCGCGATCCAGGCTTTGGTGTCCTGCACACTGCGGGCGGCGGCGATCACGGTGGCACCTTCGCGGGCCAGCGTGCGGGCGACGGCGGCGCCGAGACCGCGACTGGAGCCCAGAACGAGTGCGCGTTTTCCGGTGAGGCCGAGATCCATCAGCCGATCTCCTGCAGGCGCCTGGTCTGGCGCGCGATCATGGTTTCCACTTCGGCGATATCCACGGCCGACAGTTTCGGGCCGGGCTTGCGCAGGGCGGCCGAGGCAATCACGCCGCGCTTCTGCAGCACGTATTTGCGGATCGCCAGGCCGGGGCCGGGCTGCTGTTCATAGCGGGCCAGCGGCAGATAGGCATCGAAGATATCGCGGGCACGCTGCGGCTTGCCGGCCTGATAGGCCTGCACCACGCCCACCATCATTTCCGGATAGGCGAAGCCGGTCATGGCGCCATCGGCACCGCGCTCCATTTCCTCGGGCAGGAACAGGCCGCCATTGCCGACCAGGATGCTGATGCGGCGCATGTCCTTCATGGCGCGCAGAGCGCTCAGCTTGGCGAGACCCGGCCAGTCCTCATGCTTCAGCATCACGCAGGATGGCAGGGATTTGACGATGCGCGCGATCACCGACGGCGCCATATGCACATTGGTCGACTGCGGGAAGTCCTGCACCACGAAAGGCGTGCCGGCACCGATGGCTTCAGAGGCATTCTCGTAATAGGTGACGATCTGGTCGTCGGTCTTCAGCGTGCCGGGCGGAGCGATCATCACGCCGGCGGCGCCATCGTCCATCACCGCCTTGGTCAGTTCGGCCATCGAGGCAAAACCGGGGCTGGAAGCGCCCACCACCACCGGCACCTTGCCGTTCAGGCGGGCGAGTACGCGCTTCACGAAGCTGCGCGATTCCGCCAGCGTCAGTTTCGGCGCTTCGCCCATCATGCCGAGCAGGGTGAAGCCGGTGACGCCCTGCTCCATGTAGAAGTCGACCATGCGGTCGGTGCTGTCCAGATCCAGCGCACCGCTATCGGTGAACGGTGTCACCGATATGATGTAGACACCAGCGGCGGTTTCGTCGAGTTTGGCCATGTAATCCTCGTAGGCGGCGAACGGTTATGATTGGAGCAGCTTGCCCGGGTTGAGAATATTGCGGCTGTCGAACAGCCGTTTCAGGTCGTGCATGATCTGCATCGCCACCGGCGGCTTGTAGCGCGGCAGTTCATCGCGGCGCAGCTGGCCGACGCCATGTTCGGCGCTGATGCTGCCGCGATAGCGATGGACCAGATCGTGCACCACGGCATTCAGCGGGCCGGTGAGTGCGTAGAATTCGTCGTCGGTCATCTGCGGTGCACGCTGCAGGTTGTAATGCAGGTTGCCATCGCCCAGATGGCCGAACACCAGGAAACGCAGGCCGGGGAAGGCGGCTTCAACGGCGGTTTCGCAGTCGCGCATGAAGGCGGCCAGGCGGCCGATCGGCAGGGCGATATCATGCTTGATGGTCTTGCCGGCACGCACCTGCGCTTCCGAGATGCCTTCACGCAGGCGCCACAGCGCCTTGGCCTGTTCGCCGCTCTGGGCGATCACGGCATCCTCGGCTTCACCGGCAGTAATGGCATCGCCCAGGATGGTTTCCAGCAGGCCGGCAAGATCGGCCGCCGCATCGGTATCGCTCAGCTCCGTCAGCACCACAGCGGGTGGCACGACGGCAAAGGGCGAGGCAGTGCCGGCCACATGCTGCAGCACCAGATCGAGGCAGCTGCGGGTCATGAACTCAAAGGCGGTCAGCCGGTCGCCGGCGCGGGCGCCCAGCCCCACGAACAGCTTCAGCGCCGCATCCTGGTCGGGCAGGGCGATCATGGCGGTGACGCGCACCGCCGGCGCCGCCTGCAGTTTCAGCACGGCGGCGGTGATGACGCCCAGCGTGCCTTCCGAGCCGATGAACAGGTCGCGCAGGTCATAGCCGGTGTTGTCCTTGCGCAGGCCCTGCAGTCCGTCCCAGATGCGGCCATCGGCCAGCACCACTTCCAGGCCCAGCGCCTGTTCGCGGGTATTGCCATAGCGCAGCACGGCAATGCCCCCGGCATTGGTGGCGAGATTGCCGCCAATGGTGCAGCTGCCCTCGGCGCCGAGGCTGAGCGGGAAGAACCGCCCGGCCTCACGGGCCGCAGCCTGGATATTGGCGAGGATGCAGCCGGCATCCACCGTAATGGTGTTGCCGACCGGGTCGACCTCGCGAATCCGGTTGAGCCGGCCGAGGCTGAGGATCACCTGCCGGCCGCTGTCATCCGGTGTGGCACCGCCGGCCATGCCGGTATTGCCGCCCTGAGGAATCACCGAGACCCGGGCGTCGTTGCAGCAGCGCAGCACGGCAGATACCTGCGCCGTGTCGGCCGGCCGCACCACGGCCAGCGCGCGACCGCGATACTTCTTCATCCAGTCGACGACATAGGCATCCTGCGCGGCAGCCTTGGTCAGGACATGGGCCGTGCCGACAATATCGGCCAGCTGCGTCAGAAAAGCCGTGTCGGTCATGGCTTCTGCTTCGCTCGCCATTCGGCGACAGTCATGAGAGGTGCCTCGAAACGGTCGCGCGTCGTGGTGTACCAGGCTGCGCCATGCATGCGGCCGACCAGATCGAGGCCGGCGGCATCGACATGCAGCTTGTCGTCGATCAGGCCGTCGCGGATATGCAGGTGCAGGATCTCGCCGGTCACCAGTTTGCGGTTATAGGGCAGGTCGGTGATGCTGAAGGTGCGGCATTCGAAGCTGACCGGCGATTCCGCGATGCGCGGCACGGCGATCTGCTTCGATGGCGCCGTGGTCAGGCCGGCCTCGACAATCTCGTTCACGCCATCGGGGAAGTCGATGGCGCAGACCACCATCGGCTCGACGATAGCACGGCTCACCATGTTGACGACAAATTCGCCGCGTTCGGCGATATTGCGTGCCGTGTCCTTGTAGGGCCGGCCGTCCTCGCGCTTGTTGCCCTCGATGCCGATCACCAGCAGCGGGGGCGCATTGCTGAACACGTTGAAAAAGCTGAAGGGTGCGGCATTGGCGATACCGTCGGCATTCAGTGTTGAGACCAGCGCGATGGGGCGCGGCATCACCGTGCTGACCAGCAGCTTGTAGATGCGATCCGGCGACAGATCGGCGGCAGCGAAATCCATTTTTGGCTTACCAGCCCAGACGCACGCGGCCCAGCGCCATCACGGCGGCGGCCTGGGTCGGTTCCACCACCGGAATGCCAAGTGCATCCTGCAGCGGATCGCGGAAGACGGCCATGCCGGCGCAGCCCATCACGATGCTATGCGCCTGTTTCTCGTCGCGCAGACGTTTGCCCACCGCGATCATCCGGGTCAGCGTGCGTTCCCTGTCAGCCAGTTCGGCGACACCCATGCCGATGGCCATCTCGCCGGCCAGCCGGTCGGTGACACCCATGGCGCCCCAGAGCCGCAGGTGGCGCGGGATTGAGCCATCGAGGATGGCGATGACGCCAAAGCTGTGGCCGAGTGTGAGCGCCGTCAGTACGCCGCATTCGGCGATGCCGAGCACGGGTTTCTTGACCGCTTCGCGCACCACATGCAGGCCGGGATCGCTGAAGCAGGCGATCACGAAAGCGCCGGCATCGGCTTCCAGCGATTTCGCCAGCCTTGCCAGCGGCAGCGTCACCGATTCCACATCCTGCTGGGTCTGGATACCGGCCGGCCCCTCTTTCAGGGTCAGGCTGCGCAAGGATGGCCCGCCGGCCATACGCAGCGGTTCCAGCGCCGCGTCAATGCCAGCGGTGACGGCTTCGTTGGAATTCGGATTGATCACAAGGACGGTGGAGGCCATGGCGTTTTCCCAGTGAAGACAAGAGCCTGTGAAGATGGGTTGCAGTCTAAGCCTGCTGCCGATGGCATGCTCCTTGCTTATTTGTCCACAGCCCTTAACCCAGTGTTATGGGCCTGCCCGATTTCGGTGCATCATGCGATGACCGATAAAAAACCGCAGGGAGTGGCCGCCATGTCATTGAATCTCAGGCAGATCGAAGTGTTCCGGGCGGTGATGAGCACCGGGTCAATCAGCGGCGCCTCGAAGGTGCTGCATGTTTCGCAGCCTGCGGTCAGCCGTCTGCTGTCCTATACCGAGACGCGGGTTGGTTTTCCGCTGTTTGAGCGGATCAAGGGTCGGCTGTATGCCACCCCTGAGGCGAAACGCCTGTTCCGCGAGGTCGATCATGTCTACCTCGGCGTGCAGCGGGTCAACGAAGTCGCGCATTCGCTGGCCGAGCGGCGCCAGGGCGTGCTGCATGTGGTATCCAGCCCAAGTATCGGCCATGTGCTGATTCCGCAGGCAATCGCCGGCCTCTGCGCGCGCTACACCGATGCCAGGGTCACCTTCAATTTCCTCAATTACGCGCCGCTGCAGGATCGCCTGCTGAACCACCAGGCCGATATCGGCATCATCAGCACGCCCATCGAACATCCCAATCTGGAAACCAAGCCGCTGGGCCAGAGCCGCATCGTCTGCGTCTGCCCGGAGGATCACCCGCTGGCACAGCGCAAGGGCCCGCTGACGCTCGCCGACCTGCGGCCCTATCCGCTGATCAGCTATGACCGTGAAAGCCCTTACGGCCGCATGGTGGCGTCGATGTATGACGCCGCCGGCGAACCCTTGCGCACCACCATCGAGGTCGGCTCGCCGCAGAGTGCCTGTGCGCTGTCGCAGGCCGGCGGCGGCATCGCACTGATCGACGAGTTTTCGCTGCACAACTGGCCGAACGGGCATCTGGTCGCCTGTGCGGTGGCCGATGCACCGGTGATGACCGCCAACCTGGCCTTCCTGCGCTTCGAACCGCTGTCGCAGCTGGCCCAGGGCTTTGTCGATATCCTGCGCAAGCTGATGGCTCTGAACGGCTTTTCGCTGCTCGATGCGGAAGCCGGCAGTTCCCTGCGGCACTGACGGCCGGCCCTTAACATCGTGTTAAGGGCTGATGACAAACCGGCATGCGACATTCTGGTGCTGCATTGCGAAACTTTCCGCAGTGTTTGCGTAACGAAGTGAGTGAGGCGCATGGGGGAATTCGATCTGGTGGTACGCAAGGGTCGCGTTGCCACCGCAGCCGAAGTCTTCGAGGCCGATATCGGCATTCGTGACGGTGTGATCGCCGCGATCGGATCTTCCGTCGCGCCGGGCGAGCGCGAGATTGACGCGGCGGGTCGCTGGGTTCTGCCCGGCGGTATCGACAGCCACTGCCATGTCGAGCAGCTGTCGGGCATGGGCCTGATGTGCGCTGACGACTTCTATTCCGCCACGGTTTCGGCCGCCTTCGGCGGCACCACCACGATCATCCCGTTTGCGGCGCAGCATCGCGAGATGAAAATCCCCGAAGTGGTGGCCGACTACGCCCGGCTGGCGCGCGAGAAGGCCGTGATCGATTACGGCTTCCACCTGATCCTCGCCAATCCCGATGACACGGCTTTGCAGACCGATCTGCCGGCCGCGATCCGCGAAGGCATCACCTCGCTCAAGGTCTATATGACCTATGACAAGCTGCGGCTGGATGACCACCAGCTGCTCGATGTGCTGGCGGTGGCGGCGCGCGAACAGGCGCTGGTCATGGTGCATGCCGAAAACCACGACATGATCCGTTGGCTGGCGCATCGCCTGCTGGAGCAGGGCCATACGGCGCCGAAATACCATGCCGTGGCGCATGACCCGATTGCCGAGAGCGAGGCAACCAACCGTGCCATTGCACTGTCGCGCCTGCTCGGCGTGCCGCTGCTGATCGTGCATGTGTCGGGCCAGGAGGCCATCCACACTATCCGCAATGCCAAGACGCGCGGCGCCGCGGTCTATGCCGAAACCTGCCCGCAATATCTGTTTCTCACTGCGGAAGACCTGGATCGCAACGGCATGGATGGTGCGATGTTCTGCTGCTCGCCGCCGCCGCGCGACAAGGAATCGCAGGAAGCGGTCTGGGCCGGCATGAAGGATGGTACCCTGCTGACCTATTCGTCGGACCATGCGCCCTATCGGTTCGACAAGACCGGCAAGCTGCCCAAGGGCGATGCCACCACCTTCAAGGAAATGGCCAATGGCGTACCGGGCCTGGAACTGCGCCTGCCGCTGTTGTTCTCCGAAGGCTTCATGGCCGGCCGTATCACCATCCAGGAATTCGTGGCGCTGACTGCCACCAACCATGCGGCGATGTATGGCCTCAGCGGTCGCAAGGGCACGATTGCCGTGGGCGCCGATGCCGATATCGGCATCTGGAACCCGGACCGCGAGGTCACCGTCACCACCGGCATGCTGCACGACAATGTCGGCTACACGCCCTATGAAGGCCGCAAGCTGAAGGGCTGGCCGGAAATCGTCATCAGCCGTGGCCGCGTCGTGGTCGAGAACAACACGCTCAACGCCGAACGCGGCTCGGGCAAATTCCTCAAGCGCAAGCCGTCCGACATGCTGGCCAACCCGACCGGGATTTCGGCCGCCGTGGCACGGCAGATGCTGCGCAGTCTGGTTGGCATGCAATGAGTCTCAAGCGTCCCTATGGTTTGGCGGTGGCCCAGCTCGGGCCGATCAACCTGGCCGACAGCCGCGCCGCCGTGGTCAAGCGCCTGATCGCGCTGCTGCGCGAGGCCCATGCGCGCGGTGCCAAATTCGTCGTCTTCCCCGAACTGGCGCTCACCACCTTCTTCCCGCGCTACTGGATGACCGAGGAGGAAGCGGTCGAGCGCTTTTTCGAGCGCAGCATGCCGGGCCCGGAGACGCAGCCGCTGTTCGATCTGGCCGCCGAATTCGGCATCGGTTTCTATCTCGGCTATGCCGAGCTGACACCGGACGGCCGCCGCTTCAACACTGCCATTCTGGTGAACGAAAAGTCGAAGATCGTCGGCCGTTATCGCAAGATTCATCTGCCTGGCCATTCGCATCACATCCCGACCGCACCATTCCAGCACCTGGAGAAGAAATTCTTCGAGGTCGGCAATGAGGGCTTCAAGGTCTGGGAAACACTGGATGCCCGTATCGGCATGTGCATCTGCAACGACCGCCGCTGGGCCGAGACCTATCGCGTCATGGGCCTGCAGAGCGCCGAGATCGTGGCGCTGGGCTACAACACGCCGAGCTGGAACATCCACTGGAGCGAACCGCCGCACCTGCGCATGTTCCATCACCTGCTCTCGCTGCAGGGCAATGCCTATCAGAATGGCCTCTGGGTGGCGGCTGCCGGCAAATGCGGCTCCGAGGATGGTTTCCATATGATCGGCGGTTCGGCGATTGTCGCGCCGACCGGTGAGATCGTGGCCCAGGCGCAGGGCGAGGGCGACGAACTGCTGTTCGTCAACGCCGATCTCAGCTTGGGCGAGACATTCCGCGAGCATGTGTTCAATTTCGCCAAGCATCGGCGGCCCGAGCATTACGGTCTGATTATCGAACGGACCGGGGCGGGTGCGCCGCTCGGCACGCCGCCCGACTGAACTGTATCTGCGCGTTCCATCCATCATCCATAACAAGGGGGTTGTCATGATTTATCGCAAGCTGAACCGGAGTCTCTTCGCCGTTGCGGTGTTTGCCGCCGCCAGCCTGAGCCTGCCGGCTCTGGCCCAGACCCTGAAGACAGGCATCGACGCCACATTCGCGCCGCATGCCATGGCCAAGCTGGGCGGCGGTCTGCAGGGCTTCAACATCGATCTCGGCGAAGAGCTGAGCAAGAAGCTGGGCAAGAAGATCGACATCGAAGGCACCGAATTCTCCGCCCTGATCCCCGGTCTCAATGCCAAGAAGTACGACTTCGTCATCGCCCCGGTGACGGTGACGCCGGAGCGCTCCAAGAACATGCTGTTCAGCGACGGCTATCTGAATACCGATTACGGCTTCGTGCAGAAAAAGAGCGCGCCGGATATCAAGACGGTCGAAGACCTCAAGGGCAAGACCATCACGGTCAACAAGGGTTCGGCCTACGAGAACTGGGCCCGTGACAATGCCGAAAAGCTCGGCTTCAAGTATGACGTCTTCGGCACCAATGCCGACGCCGTACAGGCCGTGCTGGCCGGCCGCGCCGATGCCAACATGTCGGGCAACACCTCCAGCGCCTGGTCGGCGAAGCAGAATCCCGATCTCAAGGCGACGCTGGTGATCTCCACCGGCCTGGTCTGGGCCATGGCTTTCCGGCTCGACGACAAGGCGCTGCGCAACGAGATGTCGATGGCGATCAAGTGCATGAAGCAGGACGGGTCGCTGGCCAAGATCGTCGAGAAGTGGCTGGGCGAGAAGCCGAAGCCGGGTTCGGCCGCGGCGACCATCACCCCGGGCTTTGGCGTTCCGGGCATGGAAGGCTACGACCCGACCCCGGCGACGCTGGCGTGCAAGTAAGCCTTCGCAGCAAGGATAGTCGTTCGTGAGTCCATCGCCGATCCTGGAACTCGTAGGCCTGCACAAGGCCTACGGTTCTCTTTCCGTGTTGCGTGGCATCGACCTCCGGGTCTGGCCCGGTGAAATGGTTTGCGTCATCGGGCCGTCCGGGTCGGGCAAGAGCAGCATGCTGCGCTGCTGCAACCGCCTGGAGGAATCGACCGGCGGGCAGGTGGTGGTCGATGGCACCGACATCACCCGTGCCGATGTCGATATCAACACGGTGCGCCAGCGGATCGGCATGGTGTTCCAGCAGTTCAATCTCTACCCGCATCTGACCGCGCTGGGCAATGTGACCCTGGCGCTGCGCAAGGTGCTGGGCAAGTCGAAGGCCGAGGCCGACAAGCTCGGCATGGCGGCACTGGAGCAGGTGGGGCTGGTCGACAAGGCCGGCGTGCATCCTGCCCAGCTGTCAGGCGGCCAGGCACAGCGCGTCGGCATTGCCCGCGCCATCGTGCTGCAGCCCAAGCTGATCCTGTTCGACGAGCCGACCAGCGCGCTTGATCCGGAAACCGTGGGCGAGGTGCTGAAGGTGATGCGCCAGCTGCGCGAGGCTGGCATGACCATGCTGGTGGTCACCCATGAAATGGCCTTCGCCCGCGCCGCCGCCGACCGCGTCATCTTCATGGATGGTGGCGTGATCGTGGAGCAGGGACCGCCGGCCGAAGTGTTCGGCGCGCCGCAGCACGAACGGACCAAGGCCTTTCTGGCGCGCTATCACGCGGCCGAATAGCGATGAGCGACTTCGAACGCTTCGTCCATACCTTTTTCAACCTGGAAGTCGCGGCCAAATACTGGCCCGACCTGCTGAAGGGTCTGGGCGTCACTGCCGGCGTCGGCGTTCTGGTCGCGATCACCGGCCTTCTGTTCGGCGTGGTGCTGGCGGTGCTGCGCGCCATGCAGTTCCGCCCGCTGTCGCTGCTGATCATCGCCTTCGCCGATATCATGCGGGCGCTGCCGCCGCTGGTGCTGATGATCGTCTTCTTCTTTGCTTTCCCGCTGATCGGCATGCCGATGAACGCCTTCACCACCGTGTGGCTGGCCTTGTCACTGGTGCTGGCGGCCTATGCCGAGGAAAGCGTCTGGGGCGGCATTCTGGCGCTGCCGCGCGGCCAATCGGAAGCGGCCCGCTCCACCGGGCTCAACTGGTGGCAGACCATGACGGCGGTGATCCTGCCGCAGGCCTTCCGCATCGCCGTGCCGCCGCTGACCAACCGCGTGATTGCCATCAGCAAGAATGTCGCGCTGGGGTCGGTGGTGGCGCTGAACGAGGTGCTGAATGAGGCCCAGTCGGCCAGCAGCAATTCGGGCAATCCCACGCCGCTGACCATGGCCGCGGCCGCCTATCTGCTGCTGTTCATTCCGATCCTCTATGCGGCCCGGCGGCTGGAAACCCGCTGGCAGTGGAAGGTCTGACGCATCATGGACGCATTGCTGCGCAACTTCTTCAACATCGATGTCTTCATCCAGGTTTTTCCCTACCTGCTGCAGGGCCTGTTCACCACGCTGTGGCTTTCGGCGCTGGTGATTCCGCTCGGCCTGGTCGGCGGCCTCGCCGTCGCGCTGCTCGGTACCCAGAGCGAAAGCCGCTGGATACGCTTCCTGGTCGCGGCCTATGTCGATATCTTCCGTGCTCTGCCGCCGCTGGTGCTGCTGATCTTCATCTATTTCGGCACGCCCTTCCTCGGGCTCGATATCCCCAAGCTGCTGGCGGTGGCGCTTGGCTTCCTGCTCAACAACTCCAGCTATTATGGCGAAGTCTTCCGCGCCGGCCTGCTCAGCGTGCCGCAGGGCCAGATGGAGGCGGCGCGTTCCACCGGGCTCACCCGCATGCAGGCGCTTGCCTATGTGATCGTGCCGCAGGCCACCCGCAACGTGCTGCCCGATCTGGTCGGCAACAGCATCGAGGTGGTCAAGCTGACCACGATTGCCAGCGTGGTGGCGCTGCCGGAGCTGCTGCGGGTCGCCCGCGATGCCCAGGCGCTGCTGTTCAATCCCTCGCCGGTGGTGCTGGCGGCGCTGATCTACCTGGCCCTGCTGTGGCCGCTGGTGCGCTGGCTCAGCCGGCTTGAACACAAGAACATGACGGCCAAGTAGGCTTCAGATCATTTCCAGCGGGCGGGCTTTCTTCGGTGGTGGGAAAGCCTGATCCAGTGCCGCGAGATCGTCTGGCGTCAGCGTGATGTCGAGCGCGGCATGGTTGTCGCGCACATGCTGCGCGCTGCCCGCCTTCGGGATGGTGATGACAGTCTCCTGCCGCAGCAGCCAGGCCAGCGCGATCTGGGCCGGCGTCACGCCATGCTGTTGCGCGATGGCCTGCAGGGCCTTGTGGCCTGCCAGGCGACCCTGCTCGATCGGTGAATAGGCCATGATCGGCTGTTGCTGGGCCTGGTGCCAGGGCAGCAGATCGAATGCGATGCCGCGCCGGGTCAGGTTGTAGAGCACCTGGTTGGTGGCGCAGGCCTTGCCGCGCGGATCGCGCGACAGTTCAGTCATGTCGTTGATATCGAAATTGCTGACGCCCCAGTGCCGAATCTTGCCGGCTGCCTGCAAGGCCTCGAAGGCATCCAGCGTTTCGGCCAGCGGCGGACTGCCGCGCCAGTGCAGCAGGTAAAGGTCGATGCGGTCGGTTTGCAGCCGTTTCAGGCTGCGTTCGCAGGCCGCCACTGTGCCCTTGCGGCTGGCATTGCTCGGCAGCACCTTGCTGACCAGGAACACCTCGGCACGCCGGCCGGCGATCGCCTCGGCGACCAGCTCTTCCGATCCGCCATCGGCATACATCTCGGCGGTGTCGATCAGCGTCATGCCAAGATCGAGGCCGAGCCGCAGGGCGGCAATCTCGGCCTGGCGCAGGCTCGGCTTCTCCGCCATCTGCCAGGTGCCCTGACCGAGGCGCGGCACACTCTCTCCGCCGGGCAGGCGCACGGTTTTTTGGGTGGTCATGACGGCTCCGTCTCTGGCGCAGGAGGGCCAGAATACCGCTGTTGCCTGTTCCTATCGAGCCCCGGCCCAGCCTGTGAAAACATGGCTAACGGAAATTAATGTTGCATCTGTATTTTGTTACGCAGCATTGCGGCGACCGGATTTGAGATTTGATCCGGCGATTCCTGCGCTAGAGGAGGGGCAACCCTTCGCAGGAGAACCGCCATGGTCAGCGCCGTCAGTTCCACAACCGCCAGCACCACATCCGCCGCCAGCAGCGCCTCCAGTGTCCTGGCCAGCGATTTCGACACCTTCCTGCAACTGCTGACCACGCAGCTCAAGAACCAGGACCCGACCTCGCCGATGGATGCGAACGAGTTCACGGAACAGCTGGTGCAGTTCAGCCAGGTTGAACAGCAGATCAACATGAACAAGAACCTGGAAACCATGATCTCCATGCTGCAGAGCCAGCAGTCGAGCAACAATCTGAGCTATATCGGCAAGGTGGTCGATTTCGACAGCAACGAGATCGAGCTGGCCGAGGGCGGTACTGGCTTCTGGTCCTACGACCTGCCCGACGATGCCGCCACCGTGCAATACCGGATTCTGGATGAGGACGGCAATGTGGTGCGCAGCGGCAGCATGAGTGCCGAGGATGCCGGTGCGGGCACCAGCGGCCGCATCGAGGTGGCCTGGGATGGCACCGATGCCGAAGGCAATGCCTGCGATCCCGGCAACTACACGCTCGAGGTCACGGCCAAGGATTCCACCGGTGCCGTGCTCGATGGCACCAATGTCTATGCCCGTGGCTATGTCGAGGCGGTCGAGACCATTGATGGCACCCAGTATCTGATCGTGTCGGGGATGGAGGTTCTGCCCGAGGATGTCATTGCGGTGTTCGATGCCGGAAGCACCGATGACGAGACCGACGCCTGATCGTATCGCCATGACGCGTCCGTTCATTTTCGTCGCTACCCCCTGCTACGGCGGGCAGGTGCACCAGGCCTATATGCAGTCGGTGATCGGCCTGATGCAGCATGCCCGCAACAGCTTTTTCGATGTCACGCTGGCGATGCTGGGCAATGACTCGCTGATCACGCGCAGCCGCAACACGCTGGTCTCCGCCTTCCTGGATATGCCGCAGGCGACGCATCTGTTGTTCGTCGATGCCGATATCTCCTTCGATCCGAAACAAGTCGAACGCATGCTGCGTTTCGGCGAGGATGTGGTCGCCGGCGTCTACCCGCTCAAGGTGCTGGACTGGGAGCATGCCCGTGTAACCGGCCAGCGCCAGTGGGGCGAGGAGTCCGCGTTGCGCTATTGCGGCACGCCCTGCCGGGATGGCGAAGCCGAGGCGCGTGAAGGGTTTGTCACCGGCATCCATGCCGGTACCGGCTTCATGCTGATTGCCCGCCGGGCGATCCAGCGCGTCATCGCGGCCCATCCGGAGCTGCGCTACAGCCAGATGCTGGTTCATCCGCCGGTGCGCGGCAACCGCATCGATCATGCGATCTTCGACTGCATGATCGATCCCGATACCGGCACATATCTCAGCGAGGATTATGCCTTCTGCTGGCGCTGGCGTCGCGCCGGCGGCAAGGTCTGGCTCGATACCGCCGGCCGCCTGACGCATACCGGTGTCCATGATTTCCACGGCAATCCGGCGCCACGCTATGCGGCGCAGTTGCAGCCATGACCGCACATAGCGAAATCCGTCATCTGTTCGCCACACCGCTGGTGCAGATCGATCTGGGCGGGCAGGCGGCACTGCTGGCGACACTGCGTGAACTGATCCTGACGCATGCGGCGTCCGATCCGGGTGTCCGGCACAGCAACCGCGGCGGCTGGCAGTCGCGCGATGATTTTTTCGACTGGGCCGGTATTCCCGGCCAGGGTCTCTATGCCGTGATTGAGGAAGCCGTCGGCAATATCACCATGGTCTGCGGTCCCAATGGTCTGGAGCGCCAGCGCCTCGCCTGGAAGGTGAATGCATGGGCCAATATCAATGGGCCCGGCAACGGCAATGACATGCATTGCCATCCCGGGGCGTTCTGGTCTGGCTGTTTCTATGTCGATGATGGCGGTATCGCGGGCCAGGATGGCCGCGGCGGCGCCATCGAATTCTACGATCCCCGCGGTCCTTTACCGATGGCCTACAATCCGCTGGTCAAGATGGCGATCAAAGGTTGCGTGACTGCAGGCCTGGGTGAGCGAATATTCCCGCAAAGCGGGCTTCTGCTGATATTCCCGTCATGGCTGCTGCATGCGGTGCAGCCGTATGAAGGTGATGGCAAGCGGGTTTCAGTAGCCTTCAATCTGTCGCTTTGACCGGCTGCGGCAAATGCGTTGCTGTGATGGCGATCACGTTAGTAAACAAGCGTTAACTGCAGATCGCAATACTCCGTTACAAACTCGCGCTTTCGCAGCGCAGGATCGGCTGGCATCATGCGTGAACACGAAACATTGATTCCCCGAACACATATTCCGATGTCCCGTACCCCCCATATCCTGATTGTCGATGACGACCGCGAGATACGCAATCTGCTGATGCGGTTCCTCACCGAACATGGCTTTCGCGTCACGCCCGCCGCCGATGGTCGCGGCATGCAGTCGGCGCTGAAGAACGGCCGCTTCGACCTGATCGTGCTCGACCTGATGTTGCCGGGCGAGGATGGCCTGCAGCTCTGCCGCCGCCTGCGTCAGGAGGTGCAGATTCCGATCCTGATGCTCACCGCGCTCTCGGGCGAGGCCGACCGCATTCTCGGCCTCGAGATCGGCGCCGACGATTACCTGACCAAGCCCTTCAGTCCGCGCGAACTGGTCGCCCGCATCAAGGCGATCCTGCGTCGCGCCGCCACGGCGACGGCCGAAGAGATCGACCGGCCCCAGGCCTATGCCTTCAGCGGCTGGACGCTGGAGATCGGCAAGCGCCATCTGCGCTCGCCCGATGGAACCCTGCTGCCGCTCACCTCGGGCGAATTCGACCTGCTCATCGCCTTTGCCGAGCATCCCCAGCGGGTGCTCAGCCGCGACCAGCTGCTTGATCTGACCCGCGGCCGCTCCACGGTTCTGTTTGATCGCAGTATCGACGTGCAGGTTAGCCGCCTGCGCAAAAAGATCGAACTCGACCCGAATATGCCTGAGCTGATCAAGACAGTGCGCAGCGGCGGGTATATCTTCACGCCAGAGGTAAAGGCACTGCAGGCGGCATAATGAAACTGATTGGACGGTCGCTGCGTAAGCTGGGCAGCGACCGCATCGTATGGCGTATTGCGGGGACCATCATCCTGGCGATCCTGTGCACGCAGGTCGCCACCGTATTGCTGTTGCGCAGCACGCGCCCGCGCGAGATGCCGCTCTACAGTATCGAGGCCCTGACAACCGAGATGCGGCGCCATGCCGCCGGTGTGGCCGCCCGCGACGACGACGTCCTTGTTCCTGTCTCCGACTTGCTACCGCCGGCACGCGAAGCGATCCGCCAGCCATTCCCGTTCCGGGATGTGCAGCGCCGGCTGCAGCTTGCACTGGCAGAGAGCGGCATTGAGCAGGTGACGGTGAGCGTCGACTGGCCGCGCCCCGGGGGACGCCTGCTGCTATGGGCTCTGCCGGTACCGCGCATCGCCGTGGCGGTGGGGCCGGAGCCGGGTAGCGCTGACGGGGTACGGTCGATGCCGCGGCTGATTTTCGGCAGCGGCCCCGAGCCGGACGGATTCAGGCCACCACCCGGGGCGCCCCCGGGATTCCCGCCTGGCCCACCGCCGGGCTGGCCGGACCGTGCACCGCCGGGACCGGACGACCCGCCACGCACAGGATATATGGACGAGGATTTCCTCGTCCCCGGGGTCTTCACCGTCTGGGTCCGCCAGGCCGACGCCACCGGTGAGCAGGTCTGGACCGCCTATCGGCCCAAAGTGACCTTCGAGCCGATTTCGCCGCTGGCCATCACGCTGCTGTGGTTCGTGCTGATCATGGGCATCATCGCCGGCCTGGCCTTCTGGTCGACCTGGCGCATGCTGCGCCCGTTCAAGCAGCTGGTGGCGGCGGCGCAGGGCTGGCGGGCGGAGCAGGAGCCGGTCAGACTGCCCGAGAAAGGCCCGGTCGAATTCCGCGCCATCGCCACCGCCTTCAACGAGATGCAGGACAAGATCAATCGCTTCGTGCGTGATCGCACCGAACTGGTGATCGCCCTGTCGCACGATCTGCGCACGCCGCTGACCCGGCTGCAGCTGCGCGCCGAATATGTGGAAGACAGCGAGCAGCGCCAGCGCATGCTGGATGAGCTGCATTTCATGGAGATGCTGACCGACCAGCTGCTGTCCTTTGCCTCGTTCAATCCGCGCAACGAACCGATCGAGCGGGTCGATTTTGCCGTGCTGCTGATCACGCTGTGCGACGACCGCAGTGATGCCGGTGCGGTGATCGAATATTCCGGTCCGTCGCATCTGGCGCTCAACTGCCGGCCGACCGCGATGCTGCGGGCAATCATGAACCTGATCGACAACGCGATCAAATACAGCGACTACGCCTATGTCTCGCTGATTTCCGAGATCAACGGCGTGCGCATTTTCATCCGCGACAGTGGCCCGGGCATTCCGGAAGATGAGATGGAAAAGGTGTTCCAGCCCTTCTATCGCGTCGATGCCTCGCGCAGCCGCGAGACCGGCGGCCTGGGTATGGGGCTGAGCGTTGCACGCGCCATCATCCTGGAGCATCGCGGCGCCATCCACCTGCGCAACCGCCAGCCACATGGCCTGGAGGTCGAGGTGTTCCTGCCATCCGGCCTCGGCGGGCATGTCTAGACCCTAGCTCTTCATCCCCACCACCGTGGTCATCATCTCGTTGGCCGCCTGGATCACCTGCGAATTCATCGAATAGGCCTGCTGGGCCATGATCAGCTTGGTCATCTGGTCGGCGGTATCCACGGTGGAGGATTCAAGTGCCCCGCCGACGATGGTGCCGATGCCGGCTGCATTGGTGCCCGCCATCGGATTGCCGTAGACGGCCGCGCCTGACTCGGCCGTGGCGACATAGGCGGTGCCGTCGATGCGGTCCAGGCTGTCGGGCTCGCGGAAATTGGCCAGCAGCACCTGGCCCTGGGTGCCGGTGCTGCCGTCGTCGTAATTCACCGTGATGACGCCGCCATCGGCAATGCTGACGCTGCTGAAGCCGCCGCCGGCGGCATTGTCGCCGGTATCGATGGTCAGGATCGACGGCGTGGTGCCGGTGCCGCTGGCCGACCCCATCAGGTAATAGCCGGCAGAATTGACGAGGCGACCGCTGCTGTCGAGATGGAAATCGCCCTGGCGGGTGTAGTAGGGCGTATTTTCAAAGCCGGTCGGTTCACCGGTTTCCGGATCCACCGCGGTTGCCTTGGCCACCACGAAGAAACCGTTGCCGCTGATTGCCGCCGATGTGGTGCTGTCGTCATCGACGATCTGGCCCTGGCCGCGATTGGCGAAGTCGGCCGAGGCCACCACACCCATCTGCCTGGTGCTGCCCAGCACCGGACTGCTGGTGGCCTGCATGCCCTGCAGCACATCGAGGAACTGCGTCTCCACCGCCTTGTAGCCGGTGGTGGTGGCATTGGCGACATTGTCGGAGATGTTGCTGATCGCCATCGACTGCGCAGTGATCGCCTGCACCGCCACATTCATCACGCCATTGATCGTCATCGCTGCACCCTGTGCTGGATCGAATTGTCCTGACCATCACAGAGAGCAAGGGGCATGCCGTTGCATGCGGGAAGATGACTGAAGCCGCGTTGGTGAAGACCGACACATACCGCAACATTGCGACAGTGCGCCTGCGCTGTTGCGGCGCAGACCGGGCAGGGCGTCGTGGTGCGGCTAAGCCCTTCTGCAGGCTCGAATATTGTTCCTGAAATATTCTTGCTGAGATGCCTTAACCGGGTTTAAGCATTCCACCACATTGTTAACTTTTGTTGCCGGAAACACACCATACATATTGTACGGATTATCGTTAAATACGCTTAAACTATGCATATTTTTCCCAGCCCGGCAAAATTTGCCGACGCGAACGGACGGGCAAAGGTTAACTGCGCTTTACCCTTTGGCAAGAAATCCAGCGCGACCAAGGGTATAGGATCAGAGTCATAAAACGGCACGCTCCTTGCTCTGAGGATCGGCGACACCGCCATCCAGCCAAGGAGCCAAGCCATGTCGATTACCGGTGCAATGCAGACCGCGATCTCGGGAATGAACGGGCAGTCCACCGCGATCGGCTACATCTCGGACAACGTCGCGAATGCCAGCACCATCGGTTACAAGAAGGTGGAATCGCGCTTCCAGACACTGATCACGCAGTCGAGCGCGCAGTCGAACACGCATTCATCCGGCGGTGTGCTGAACCAGCCCTTCTTCGCCAACAATGCGCAGGGCTCGATCACCCAGGTGTCGTCCACCACCTCGATCGCGATTTCCGGCAACGGCTTCGTACCGGTGTCGAAAGCCACCGGCATCGATTCCACCACCGGCCTGCCGACTTTTGAGACCACCAGCTATTACACCCGCGTCGGCGACTTCACGCAGAACTCGCAGGGCTTCCTGGTCAACTCCTCGGGTTACTATCTGCAGGGCTGGTCGGTCGATCCGGTCACCGGTGTGGTCGATACCTCCAGCACCACGGAAGTGCAGGTCTCCAACCTGCTGGACGCACCGGTGGCGACCAGCACAGTGGATTACGCCGCCAACCTGCCGTCGAATGTGGAGAATACCAGTGGCGGCCTGCCGGCGACGCTGCCGGTCAGTTCGATCCAGATTTTCGATGCGCTCGGCAATGCCCGCACGCTCAATCTCACCTGGACCCGCATCGGTACGGATACCTGGACGCTGGCGGTCGAAGCGCCCGACAGCACGCCGTCCAATTTCGGTCCGGCCACGGTCAGCTTCGGTGGTTCACTCGGCGGCGTCGGCGCCGATATCTCCGCCGGTGCGCTGTCGTCGCTGGACTCGGCGGGTGGCCTGACGGCCAGCGCGGCTGGTGCAGTCGATGACAATGCCGCCTTCAACTTCTCGCTCAATTTCGGATCAGGGTCGCAGGATATCAGCCTCGATCTCGGTTCCTATGGCAACACCATCGGCACCACACAGTTTTCCGGCGATACCCTGACGCTGAACGATTTCAGCCAGAACGGTGTGCCGCAGGGCACCTTCAAGAGCCTGGCGATCGACGAGCAGGGCTTTGTCTCGGTCACCTTCGACAACGGCAATGTGAAGACCTTCTACCAGATTCCGCTGGCCCGCTTCAGCGATCCCACCGAACTGGATCGCGTCAACGGCAATGCTTTCGTGGCGACGCCGCAATCGGGTGCGGCCATCCTGGCCCAGGCCGGCTCCAGCGGTGTCGGCGACTTCGTCTCGGCGGCCATCGAGGGATCGAATGTCGATATCGCCGATGAATTCTCCAAGCTGATCGTAGCCCAGCGCGCCTATTCGGCCAATGCGCGCATCATCACGGCGACTGACGAGCTGCTGCAGGAAACCATCAACATCCGGCGCTAGGCGCCGGATGATCTGAGGAGGCGACAGCATGTCCCTGACAGCGGCACTCAATACGGCGGTCACCGGCCTGGCCACCATCCAGACCCAGACCAGCGTGGTCTCGGCCAATATCGCCAATGCGCAGAATGCGAATTACACGCGCAAGACTGTCCAGCTGACCACGCCGACAGCGGGCGGCGAGCCGCAGGCGGCCCTGGTGGCGGCAGTGGTGCGGGCGGCATCGCCCGAGCTGCTGCAGGATTTTTACGCGGCGACGGCGGATTACAACCAGCTCAGCACCGCCGCCGACCGGTCCCGTGCCCTGGCCGAAGCGCTGGGTGCCGACGATACCAGCGGCGGGCAGACCACGCTGGAATCGATGATGACCAACTTCGAGGAGGCGGTCAAAAGCCTGGAGGCAACGCCGGAAGATGCATCGCTCAAGGCGCTGGTGGTGCAGCGCGGCCAGGAGCTGTCGGCCGAGATCCGCCGCATGGCCGGCCTGCGCAGCAGCCTGCAGACCCAGGCTTACGACGATATCAGCACCGGCCTGGATACACTGAACGAGGCGAGCAAGAATATCGCCAAGCTCAATGCCCAGATCGTCAGCCAGAAGGCCGCCGGCTATCCGACCGGCGATCTGGAAGACCTGCGCGATGCCGAGGTTACCAAGATGGCCGGCCTGGTCGGCGTGCGCACGGTGACCAGCGATACCGGCGTGATGACGGTGTATACCGAGGCCGGCACCCAGCTGGCCGGCAGCACGGCGCAGAACTTCAGCTACAACGCCACCACCAACACGATCAGCAACGGCAACGGCGACGATGTGACGGCCGGTTTCCGCAGCGGTTCGCTGCGTGCCAATGTGGACTACCTCGATACCAGTGCCGCCGCGCAGGCCAGCTCGGACGGCAATGTCGGCACGCTGGAGAAATTCTTCAACCAGCTCGACTCGCTGGCGCAGAATATCGCCGATGTGGTGAACACAGCCTACGGCTCCAATATCTTCAATTACACCGCTGGCGATGCCGCCGGCACGCTGGAGATCGATGGCTCCTTCGTGGCCGATCCCACGACACTCGACGCGAGCCTGATGGGCGATATTCAGCAGGCGATGCGCAATACCACACTCACTGCGGCACAGGTCAATCCGGCCGGCGCGCCGAACGGGCTCAGCATTTCCAGTGTCAATATCTTTGGCCTGGCCAGCGGCGTCATGGCCTACAACGCCAAGCAGACCAGCGAGAACGAGGCCAATCGCGACACCGCCGAAAGCCTGCAGGCCGCCATCGAGCAGAAATTCCGCAATCTCACCGGCGTCAATGTCGATGACGAGCTGGCGCAGCTCACCATGCTGCAGAACAACTATGCGGCGCTGGCGCAGATCATGAATGCCATCAAAGAGATGTTTGACCAAGTCATCGCAATCGGGAGCTGAACCATGGTAGCCATCACCGCAACAACCCAACTGGCCAGCCAGATGGCGATGAGCCGCAATATCAGCCTGCTGACCACCATGCTGAACCAGCAGAACCAGCAGCTTGCCAGTGGCCTCAAGCTGGATGGCCTGATCGGCGTATCGAGCCAGGCGCAGGAACTGGGCCAGCTCAAATCCAAGCTCGGCACGGTGGATACCTATAACAGCGGCGTGCAGACCGCGATCAACCGTACCGACCTCTATGCGCTCTCGATCGAGAAGATCATCGATCTGGCCACCGATGCCCAGAGCATGATGATCCAGAATCGCGACACCGCCTTTGCCACCACCTCGGCGCCGGCGGTGCAGGCCAGCACGTTGCTCGACCAGATCGGCAGCATCCTGCAGACCAAGGATGGTGACCGCTATCTGTTTTCGGCCAGCAACTACAATACCAACCCGCTGAATGATTCGCTGTCGGCGCTGCCGACCACCTATGCCGCCGGTGCCGTGCCCGGTGTCACCGCCGGCTATGACGATCCGCTGCAGGTGATCACCAGCGCCATTCCGGCGCCGCAGCCGCCCTATCTCAACACCGCCGCCACCACCGATGTGCAGAATTTCTACGATATCGACGAAGTCGGCCTCTATGTCGATGACAAGGAGCGGGTGTCCTATGGTGTCTCGGCCGTCGAGCCGGGCTTCCAGCGCCTGATCGATGCCGTGGTGCGCTTCCGCGATGCCACCCAGGATCTCGGCACCGATGATGTCAACTACCAGACCCGGGTGGATGACGCGGTCAAGCAGCTCACGACGGCCATTTCGGAGCTGAAGACCACCGCCTCGCGCAACGGCTACAAGCAGCAGCAGCTGGCCGAGGTGCAGGAGCGTCATCTGCGCGCCAAGGATCTGCTGACCATCCGGATCGGCAATATCCAGAATGCCGATACCGCGGAAGTCTCCACCAGCATCGCCAACCTGCAGACCGCGCTGGAGGCTGCCTATCTGGTGACCAGCAAGACGCTGGCCTTGTCGCTGGTCAATTATCTATGATGGGCGGCCGGTCTGGTTAGCCCGGCTTTTTTTCCGGGTCAGGAGACCATGAAGCCTGTCGTGATATCGGCCATCTTGCTGGCGCTGCTGGGGGGCTGTGGCTTCGGGCCGGAACGGCCGCCCGGGGCGCAGCTGATTTCCAGTCCGAATGGCGAGCCGCTGGGCGCGGTGAACGACACTGCGCGCTGTGAAACACTGCTGGAGGGCTGGTTCGCCGCGGCCGATGCCAATCGCGACGGGCTGCTGTTGCAGGCCGAGCTGGAGGCCGATGCGCTGCGCTGGTTCCTGCGCGCGGATACCGATGGCGATGGCTTTGTCACGGTCACCGAGCTGACGGCCCTGCGCCGTCCGCTGGAACCGCCGCCCAGCCCCCGCATGGTGTCTCGCGGCCCGGCCTCGCCGTTCCGCGACGACAGCAACCTGATCGTGCATCGCGAACTGGACCTGGTGATGGCGGCCGATGTCAATCTCGACTGGCGCGTCTCGCGTGAAGAGTTTATGGCGGCGACGGCACGCCGCTACGCCACGGCGACCCGGCGCGGGCCATATAACCGTTCGGTCGCCACGGCTGACTGCGACAAGCGCAGGTTCCGCTAGGCAAACAGGTTGAGCAGGTAGCTGTCGCCGCTGCCGCTGCTGGTGCTGGCACTGTCCTTGATGCTGAGATAGCGCAGCACTATTTTCTCGATCTGGTCCGGATCGTTCTTCAATTCGTTAACATCGACCTTCTTTTCCACCGTGGCGATCTGCGCTTCGGTTTCCTGATAGGCCAGTTCGTCGGGAATGTAATTCGCCTTGGTGATCACCTCGCGCAGCACGGAATCGCCGAGCAGCTGCACGGTGGTGCTGACATCTTCCAGCCGGCGCTTGAATTCGATGGCGATGCGCACGCCGGGCGCCTGCTCATCCAGATTCTTCTCATAGGCGGTCTGCTGGTATTTCTCGGTGATGCTTTCGATGGTCGCTGCAGTGGTCAGGGTGGTGACGCCAGAGGCGAACAAGTCCAGGTCGGCGGCCAGATTCTCGTAGCGCGGATCGGTGAAGCGGTTGGCCAGCGAGTTGCTGTCGGTCAGGTCGCTTTCCAGAATCTTGCGGATCTTGCCCGGATATTGCGCCTCGCTCTCCATGTCATAGGCCTTGAGGATGAAATTGAGCAGGCGCTGGTCGGCGAACAGGTCGTCGACCGAGGTGACGCTGCCGATATTTTCCTCGAAATAGGCCACATCCTTCTGGATATCGGTGCGCCGGGTGAAGCGGTCGAAATCCTCGCCGGCATAGACATAGGGTTCGTCGGTATCGGTCGGCGCGGTCTCTTCCGTCAGCAGCGTCTTGGTGCGGGCCTGGCTGTAGGCCGTGGCATCATTCGTTTTCAGGTTCGTGCCATAGATCAGCGCGCCATCGCTGTCGAGCAGGGCCTGGCCGCTGCTGTCGACAGCCAGGCCGCGCAGCTTGGCCAGCCCGGCGGGCAGGGCGGTTTCCACCGTATCGTCGTTGACGATATTGCCATCGGCATCCAGGCCGACCGTATTGCCATCGACATCGGTCAGCGTGCCGGTGGTGCCAAAGCCGTATTTCTGCGCCAGCTCCAGATCTTTCAAAGTGCCCTGACGTGCCACCGAACTGGCATCGCTCGGGTCGCTGGTCAGGATATCGCGCAGCTTCTGCTTGTTGCTGAGATACAGGTCTTCATAGCCATTGGCATAGGCGATGACCTTGAGGAAACGGTCATCGTTCATCAGCTCGTCCACTGTGGTGGCGCTGGTCACCCGGTTCTGGAAATAGCTGACGTCGGTGGAGATCTGTGCGTTGATCTGCTTGAACTGGGCATTGCGTGCCTTGATGACGGCATTGTTCATCTCGCGGATCTGCGTCTGAACCTTTTCGGCCTCGGCGGCCTCACTGGTCGCGCTTTCGTTTTCCTCCGCCGTCTTCTGCAGCTTCTTGTACATGGCGAGTGCCGACATCGAGCCGGTGCTGCTGGTGCTGCTGGTGCCGTACAGAACGCTGAGGTCGATGGTCATGACAGGCCGCTCCTGCGGGAGTCCGGGGATGCGGCGATTTTACCGGCAGTGGGGATGGGGCTGGCGGTTTCTGCACTGCTGACATGAAACGTAACAACGTTTCCGGCGCAGGTTTTTGTGTTGGTTAAGCGGACATAAATTTTCCTATCACGTTGTAACGGCAGGTTTCTTCCGTCGCTTCGCGATTGTTGGCGTGGTGGCCGGTTTCTAGGGTGGCGCGGCTGAAAGGTCGCCATGACGGCGGCTTCGATCCTAGAAAGGGACTGTTCATCATGACGAATTCAGTCAACACCAATATCGGCGCGCTGGTTGCCCTGTCCTCGCTGCGCGGCGTCAATTCCGAACTCGACACCACCTCCAAGCGGGTGCAGACCGGCTACAAGGTGGCCGATGCCTCCGACGATGCAGCGGTCTTCGCCGTCGCCCAGGGCATTCGCGGCAATATCAAGGCCTATGCCTCGGTGCAATCCTCGCTGGCCGCCGGTGAGGGGCTTGGCCAGGTGACGGCCTCCGCACTCACCGGCATTTCCGACCTGATTGGCGACATCAAGGCCAAGTTCGCCAACCTGGCCGACGGTTCGCTCACCTCCGACCAGCGCACGGTCTACCAGAATGACGTGAACCAGCTGGTCAGCCAGATTCAGAACTATATCGGCCAGGCCACCTATAACGGCAAGAACCTGCTGACCGCCGATACCTCGGTCACCTTCGTCGCCGATGTGTCGGGCACCACGCTCACCCTGCAGACCGGGTCATCGCTGTCGGCGGCGGCGGCCAGTTTCTCCAGTATGTTCACCGGCGGTTACACCGCAGCGTCGAATTACAGTTCGGCCATGGCCGATCTCGGCACGCTGGAAACCCTGGTCAATTCGATTTCGGCGCAGGTGGCGGCGCAGTCGCGCTCGATCACGCTGCAGAAGGATTTTGTCGACGATCTCGTCGATGCCACCAAGACCGGCCTCGGTGCTCTGGTCGATGCCGATGTGGCGGCCGAAAGCGCCACGCTGCAGTCGCTGCAGGTGCGCCAGCAGCTGGCGATCCAGGCGCTGTCGATTGCCAACCAGCAGCCCAATACGCTGCTCAGCCTGTTCCGTTAAAACCTGCTTCGGATATGGAAAGGGGGCCTTGCGGCCCCCTTTTTTTATTCTGCCGTCGCCTCAAGCGCCGGATAGTCGGTATAGCCCTCGGCGCCGCCGCCATAGAGCGTGGCGCGGTTCAGCTCCGCCAGCGGCGCATCGCGGCGCAGGCGCTCCACCAGGTCGGGATTGCTGATGAAGGGGCGGCCGAAGGCGATCAGGTCGGCACGACCATTGGCCAGGGTGTTGTCCGCCAAGGCGCGATCATAACCGTTGTTGCTGATCCAGGCGCCGCGATAGCGGCTGCGCAGCGCGCCGTAGTCGAAGGGCAGGTTGTCGCGCGGACCGCCGGTCGAACCCTCGATGACATGGATATAGACCAGGCCGAGACGATCGAGCTGCTCGACCACGTAATTGAACAGCGGCTGCGGGTTGCTGTCGGCAGCGTCATTCGCCGGCGTCACCGGCGAGATCCGGATGCCGGTGCGTTCGGCGCCGATCTCCTGCACGATGGCCTGGGTGACTTCCAGCAGCAGGCGGGCGCGGTTCTCGATGCTGCCGCCATATGCATCCGTGCGCTGGTTGATGCCGTCGCGCAGGAACTGGTCGAGCAGATAGCCATTGGCGCCATGAATCTCGACGCCATCGAAACCGGCGGCAATCGCGTTGGCCGCGCCCTTGCGATAGCCCTCGATGATGGCGGGCAGCTCGTCCAGCCGCAGCGCGCGCGGTTCAGACACATCGGTGAAGGTGCCGCCCACGAAAGTCTTGGTCTTGGCGCGGATTGCCGATGGCGCCACCGGCGCCTGGCCGCCGGGCTGCAGATCCACATGGCTGACGCGGCCGACATGCCACAGCTGCAGGACAATCCGGCCGCCCTTGGCGTGCACGGCATCGGTCACGCGCTTCCAGCCGGCGATCTGTTCTGCTGAATGGATGCCGGGGGTGTCCTGATAGCCCTGGCCTTCCGGCACCACCTGGGTGGCTTCAGCCACGATCAGGCCGGCGGCGGCGCGCTGCGCATAGTATTCAGCCATCAGCGCGGTCGGCACATTGCCGGCACCGGCGCGATTGCGGGTCAGCGGCGCCATCACAATGCGGTTCGGCAGGGTGATCTTGCCGAGGCGATAGGAATCAAACAGTCCGGTCATGGGAAATCCATTGCGAGAAAAGGGAAGGCACGGCTACAGAAGGTGCGCCGCAGCGAAAAATCAAGCGTGATGGCGGTTACAGTCCGGTGAGTCACGCTGCGGCATGGCGCGGCGGTGCCGCGGCATTCTGTTGCTGCAGATAGCTGTCGAAGGCGGCGCAGACTTGGCGCACCAGCGGTCGGCCGGTTTCGGGGATGCGCAGTTCATAGCCCTGACGTATGACGATGCCGTGGCTTTCCAGCAGCGCAAGGCGCGGTAGGTCGGCGTCGAAAATGTCTGGCGCCATGCCATGCTGCGCGGTCAGCGCGGCAAGATCGACCTGCAGATGGCACATCAGCTGCTCGATCACGGCGCGGCGCAGGATGTCTTCCGCATTCACCGCGCGCATGCGGGCAACCGGCAACTGCCCGGCCTCCACCGCGGCGCGCCAGCCGGCGACGGCGGGAATGTTCTGCGCATAGCCTTGCGGCAGCGTGCTGATCGCCGAGGGGCCGAAGCCGAGCAGCACCTCGCCGGTCTGCGTGGTATAGCCCTGGAAATTGCGGTTGAGCTGGCCGGCGGCGGCCTGCTGCGCCAGCGCATCCTGCGGGCGGGCGAAATGGTCGAGGCCGACGCGGCAATAGCCGGCCTCGGTCAGGGCCTGCGCCGCCGCAGCCTCCTGCGCAAAGCGCGCGGCGGTGTCGGGCAGGGTCGCTGTGTCGATGCGGGCCTGATGCGGCTTCATCCACGGCACATGGGCATAGCCGAACAGCGCGATGCGGTCGGGCTGCAGGGCGAGGCTGGCGCGCACGGTGTCGGTGACATTTTCCACCGTCTGGCCCGGCAGGCCGTAGATCAGATCCAGATTGATCGAATTGATGCCGGCGGTGCGCAGGGCATCGGCGGTGCGGGCCACCACATCCAGCGGCTGGTGCCGGTTGATCGCCGCCTGCACGCTTTCATCCAGGCTCTGCACGCCAAGGCTGGCGCGGTTGATGCCCAGCGCCTTCAGGCCCGGCACCAGGCCGGCCTCGAAATGGCGCGGATCGATCTCGATGGCGATCTCGGCATCGGGCATGGCATCGAAATGGCGGTGCAGGGTTTCGGCCACGCGCTGCAGGCCATCGCCGCCCAGGATGGTCGGCGTGCCGCCGCCGAAATGCAGGCCGCTCAGGCGCGGGCGCGCCGGCAGGTGTGGCACGACCAGATCGATCTCGCGCAGTAGCAGCGCCAGGAAGCGCTCCAGCGTGGCATTGCCTTTCAGCACCTGGGTGTTACAGCCGCAATACCAGCACATCTGCCGGCAGAAGGGCACATGCACATAAAGGGCAAAGGCACTGTCGGCGGGCAGCGCGTCGAGCCAGCCGCGCCAGCCGGCATCGCCGCTGGCGGGCTGGAAATGCGGCGCGGTCGGATAAGAGGTGTAGCGCGGCACGGGGCCGATGCGGGCGGCGAGGGCGGCAAGGCGGGCGGAATCGGACATGGCCACAGTGGAGCATGGCCCGGGGACGGCGGCTTTGACCTGGCTCAAAGCGATCCTCCGGTATCGCGGATAAATTTTCTAAATCATTGATTTTTATATATTAACTATGATTATTGGCAGATGTGACGCGATTGGGGGTTGTTCAGAATTAACCGCTGGGCAATAAGCAACTAGTAATAGAATTCCCACACTCAGAAGTTCTGGCCGCCACCGCCCCGTCATGACCATCGTCGACATCGCCATTGCGATCATTCCCGGGATCATCCTGCTGCTGGCCATCGGCATCGGTGGCGATGCCCTGTCGCGCGTGGTGAAGAACATGGCCACCAACCACCATGGCGTGGCGCGACTGAATGCCGAAACCGAAGCCGCGCGCCACACCTATCTCGACAAGGCCAGCGATCTGGCCGCGCGCAACAAGGAACTGCAGGGCATTGAGTCGCAGTATCACGGCGTGTTCCGCGAGGCGCAGGCCCTGCGCCATGCCGAGCAGGCCCTGCAGGACCCGCAGAACAGCACCGTCTTCGAGATCGGCCGCCCCACTGCGGAAGCCACCGGCTGGTATGCCAAGATACTGCTGCACCGCAAGCACGCGATGTTCAACGGCCTGGGCACCACGTCTACCAATGCCGATGGCTATCGCATGGGCCGGCTGGTGATCTGGGGCGTCGATGGCGATACCGCGCGCCAGCTCTGCCGCCAGCGGTTCAGCAAGGAGGCCTCGGTGCTTTCGATCCAGGCCTTTCGCGGAAAGCTGAAGCGCGCCGATGTTTGATTTCAATTTCGATGTGATGTCGATCGCCTATGTGCTGGTGCTGGCCGCCAACCTGGCGCTGATCCTGCTGGTCGGCAATCTGACCTTCGAGCGCGCCCGCGATGCCTGGTCATCGGTTGCCAGCCGCACGCGCTATCTGCAGTCGGGTCTCGACCAGCTGCGCACGGCGGCCGAGCATGCCGAGGCGCAGACTGTCGAGGCTGCCAAGGATATCGCAGCGGCGAAACAGAAGCTCGCCAATGCCGAGGTTGAACTGGCCGCGCTGAAAAAGCGCCATGCCGAGGAAAAGCTGCCCTTCGTCTATCGCGTCACGCCGCCGGAGAATTTCGATCCCGGCGGCATGATCTGGGAATTCATCGCCCATCACGATAATGAAGGCATGAAGGAAACCGATCCTGACCACCCGGCGCGCCAATGGACCAACGGGCGGTTCTATCTGGTACAGGCCGCGACTCAGAAGGCGGCGATCCGCCAGCTCGAACGGCATCTGCCGGATTCAGAGGGCTTCCGCCTCGCGCTGGTGAAGAATCACGGCGACGTGATTGCCAGCTTTGCCGAAGCGGTCTGACGCCCTCGCAGAATACGGGTTGTATGACGGTGCGGTGAAGGTTGCAGGCCGCTGCGCCACCGGCCTCAGGCTTTGTGACCACGATCACATCACCCCTGACAACGGCATGGAATAACAACAGGGTCAGCGTCGAGGGATGACCCTCGTGTTCCCCAACTGAAACCCCGGAGCTTCGTGCCCCGGGGTTTTTTTGTTGGTGTCGTCAGTCTGTCTGCCGGACTCAGCCAAACGTGTCGGCGATGATGCCGGCATACCAGCCGAGCGTGAAATCGGCTTCGGCCTTGCGCTGGGCCGCATTGGCATTGCCCGGCGACACTCCGCCGGAGCTGGGCACTTCCGCCACGCCCTGCGGGCCGGGGCGATAGGTGCCGGTGACCGAGATGCCATAGTCCGGCGTCACCAGGCTGTAGCAGGTGTTGTGGAACACCGCGGCCGGTACGGCCGTGCCACGCAGGCCGGCCGCCACATGGGCCGCCACCACCTTGGCCTGGCTGTTTGCGGCGGTGCCCGACTTGGGCATGGCGCCGGCAATCGAGGCATCGCCCAGCACATAGACATTGGTGGCCTTGCGCGAGGCGAAGCTGGCGGGATCGACAGCGCACCAGCCATTCGATTCCGCAAGTCCGGCATCCAGGGCGATCTTGCCCGCCGTCTGCGGCGGGATGATGTTGACCACGGCGCCTTTCTCTTTGCCGAAGCCGGCCGTCACCGTCATGTTTTTCGGATCGACGCTCTCCACCTTGCCGCCATCCTTGCCGGCCACCCAGGTGATCATGCCGGGATACTGGCTTTCCCAGCCGGCCATGAACAGGCCCTGCTTGGAGAAGGCATCCTTGGCATCCAGCACCAGGATCTTCGACTTCGGCTTCTTGGTCTTGAGATACCAGGCGATCATGCTGACGCGCTCGTAGGGACCGGGCGGGCAGCGGAACGGATTGGCCGGCGGCGCCACGATCACCGTGCCGCCATCGGGCATCGCTTCCAGCTGCTTGCGCAGCAGCAAAGTCTGCGCCCCGGCCTTCCAGGCATGCGGCATCACGGTGTTGGCGGCCTGCTCGTTCCAGCCGGCCACGCCGCCAAAGTTCAGCTCGATGCCGGGCGCCACCACCAGGCGGTCATAGGGCAGGCTGCTGCCATCCTTCAGCCGCACGCTGCGCGCCGTGGTGTCGACCGCGCTGGCTTCGCCGCGCACCAGGCGCACGCCATGGCGCTGCCGCAGCGGATCGCGCCGGTGCGTGATGCTGGTGATGTCGCGGATTCCGCCCAGCACGTAATTCGAGAAGGGACAGGTGATGTAATTCGCATCGCGCTCGACCAGCACCACATCGGTGTCGGGCGAGAACAGCTTGATGTAGCGCGCCGCCGTGGCGCCACCGAAGCCGCCGCCGATCACGACGACGCGGCCGGCAGCGGCTTGCGCGCGGGCGATATGGGGGATGGCGAAGCTGCCGGCTGCGATGGTGGCGCCGGCCAGAATCTGGCGCCGCGAGAATTTGGGAGAGAAGCTGCTCATGGTGATATCTCCCTCAGTTCTTTGACAGGTAATCAGCGAGCGCCTTCAGCTGCTCGTCGGAATAGCCGCGCGCGATCCGCCCCATGATGGTGTAGGGCCGCTTGTCGGTCTTGAAATCGATCAGGGCGCTGTAGAGCGCGCCGGCATCGGCGCCATGGATCGGCGGCATGGTCGGCGACACATAGGTGGCGCTGCCGTGGCAGACATTGCAGGCCTGCGCGGCCAGCACGGTGTCGTTCACGGCGGCGATCCGCTGTTGCGCCTGCGTCGGCACGGCAGCGGTCATCAGGCAGGCCATGGCAACGCCGGCCAGGCCAAGGAATGGGGCACGCATGATATTTTCCTCCCGTTTCACCCTACGCAGGGCAGACTAAGCGGGTGGCCTTATTTTATCAATTCAATATGTTGATGGTCTTTATATACACTATATAAGTGTTTTAATCCGCATGCGGCCGGTTGGGCTCGCCCGGGCCGGCCCCGCTGCGGGCGGCCAGCAGGATGGCCGCGATGATCAGTCCGGCCCCAACCAGCATGGTGCCGCTCAGCGCTTCATTATAGGCCACGACGCCGACGATCAGCGCGGTCACCAGCTCGCTGGCGCCGGCCACCGCCGTGCGCTCGGCACCGGCCAGCGGCGCACCATAGAGCAGCAGGCCCAGGGCGAAGACCGTGCTGAGCAGCGCCAGTGCCACGGTCGCGCCCCAGCCGGCCATGCTCGTCGGCATGGTGATACCGCCATCCATGATGATGCCCAGCACCAGCATGGCAATCAGGCCGCCGAGGAACACGCCGCCCAGCCGCACCGGGATCGCCACCCGGCTCAGGCGCTTGGCGGCGATATGCACAAACAGCGCATAGGCGGCCGGCGGCACGAAGGCCATGGCGATGCCGGTCATGTCGATGCTGTCACCAAAGCCGGCCGGCGCGAGAATCAGAATCGCGGCCAGCAGCACCAGCAGGGCTGCCAGCGCATTGGGCCAGGTCAGTTTTTCAAGGAACCCCAGCCAGCCGATCAGGATGGTGAACAGCGGATAGGTGAACAGGATCAGCACCGTCAGCGCGACGGTCAGGCGCTGCAGCGCCAGGAAGTAAAACAGATTGATGCCCATATAGCCGGCGCCGGCCAGGATCGCGACCAGCGTGTCGCGCTTCGCCGCCAGCAGGCGTGGCAGGAATGGCAGCAGGCAGAGGAAAGCGATGCCAAAGCGCCAGCTCAGCAGCGACAGCGCCGGCAATCCATCGGCATAGGCCGTGCGGGCAAACAGCGGCATCAGGCCGAAGCCGATGGCACCGAAGGCGACCAGCGCCATGCCGGCGGCGGGAGATTTTGCGTTCATCATTTCATCGCCATGCCGTGCCATGACGGACGGAGACTCTCAGGCCGTCGCAAATGTCATCGTGATCGGCGTCATGCCGCTGATGCTGCCGGTCAGCGTGGCACCGGCCTTGAAGAAGCGCAGGCCGGTGAAGGCGCCAGTGGTGACGATCTGGCCCGGCTGCACGCCGCCGCAATGATGGCATTCACGCACCAGGTCGGCCAGCATGCCAAACGGCGTGCCGGTGTTCAGCGTCGCGGGGCCGCCGCAGACTTCCACGCCATCGGCCACCAGCTGCACGATGGGCTTGTCGAAGGCTTCCGCGCGCCAGCCTTTGGGCAGCGGCGTGCCGTAAATGAGTCCGGCATTGAGCTGGAAATCGGCCAGGCGCCAGAGCGGGCTCGCGGCCTGCGGATCACTCAGCCGGCTGTCGACCACCTCGAAGACCGGCAGCGGCGTAACGGCGGCCGCGAGCTTCGGCATGAAGTCCGGATCGTCGGCGGCGGGCAGGGCGGCATCGATGCGGAAGCCGACTTCGAGTTCCAGGCCGCGCAGGCGTGTTTCTGCCGGCAGCCTTGTGTCAGGGGCCGGACGGATCAGGTCGGCGCGGATCGGCGAGCAGATCAGCGGCTGGCCGGCAGCCGAGCGGCCCACCTTCCAGGCACCGACGGTGCTGTTGAGCGAATTCATCACGCCGGACTGGATCTCGTAGGCTTCCGTGATGCTGCGCGGCTCGCTGGCCTCATCGGCCTCCACCAGCGGACCGCCATTGCGGGCGGCCAGCAGGCGGGCAATCACATCGGCATGGCGGGACGGGTTTGCGGGCATCGTGTCAGGCCGGCTTGCCGATGCCGCAATAGTCGCGGGCGGAAATCCATTCGCCATGATGCGTGCAGCCGGCTTCGGCCAGCGCGACAAAGACTTCCATGATGTCTTCCGGCTTGGGCAACGTCTTCGGGTCTTCGCCGGGGAAGGCTTCGGCGCGCATCTTCGACTGCGTGCCGCCGGGATTGACCAGGTTCACCTTGATGTTGCTCTGCGCCACTTCCTTGGCATAGCCCATCACCATGGCATCCAGCGCGGCCTTGGAGGCCGCATAGGCACCCCAGTAGGCGCGGATGTCGCGCGCCACGCTGGAGGTGACAAACAGCGCGCGGCCCGATGGCGAGGCGAACAGCAGCGGGTGCACGGCGCGGATCAGGCGCTGGTTGGCATGCACATTGAGCTTGAACACCTGTTCCCACAGGTCCGGCGGATACTGGTGCAGCGGCGTCATGCGGCCGAAGATGCCGGCATTGCCGACCAGGATGTCGATCCTGCCGAACCGCTCCAGCAATGGTGCGGCCAGGCCGTCGATCATTTCGGTCTTGCCGAGATCCATCGGCACCAGCGTGGCGGCACCGCCGGCGGCGCGGATCTCGTCATCCAGTTCTTCCAGCGCGCCCGCGGTGCGGGCCACGCAGATCACATGGGCGCCTTCGGCGGCATAGCGTTTGGCAATCGCGGCGCCGATGCCGCGGCTGGCGCCGGTGATCAGCGCAATCCGGTCCTTGAGACGCATTCGTGTCGGTCTTCTATACGGTGGTGGAGATCGCTCAGCCGGTTTCGGCGAGCAGGGTGAGCTGGCGCGGACCGCGGATGCCGCGGTTGACTTCATCGGTCAGGCCGATCGGATAGTCGCCGGAGAAGCAGGCATCGCAGAAGGCCGGCTTCAGCGGATCGCGGGCCGGCTGGCCCATGGCGCGATACAGCCCTTCCATGTTGAGGAAGGCGAGGCTGTCGGCCTTGATGAACTTGGTCATCTCTTCGATCGAATGGGTGGCGGCCAGCAGCTTGGAGCGTTCCGGCGTATCGACGCCGTAGAAGCAGCTGTGGGTGGTCGGCGGCGAGGCGATGCGCATATGCACTTCCTTGGCACCGGCTTCGCGCACCATCTCGACGATCTTGGTCGAGGTGGTGCCGCGCACGATGGAGTCGTCCACCAGGATCACCCGCTTGCCCTGGATATAGGCGCGGTTCGCATTGTGTTTCAGCTTGACGCCGAGATGGCGGATCTGATCGGTCGGCTCGATGAAGGTGCGGCCGACATAATGGTTGCGGATGATGCCCAGCTCGAACGGGATGCCGCTCTCGGCTGCATAGCCGATGGCGGCCGGCACGCCGCTGTCGGGCACCGGGATCACCACATCGGCATCGATCGGATTGGTGCGGGCCAGCTCGGCGCCGATGCGCTTGCGCGACTCATACACGCTGAGGCCTTCGACCTGCGAATCCGGCCGGGCGAAATAGATGTATTCGAAGATGCAGAAGCGGCGCTGCACCGGCGGGAAGGGATGCAGCGAATGGATGCCGTCGGCATCGATCACGATCAGCTCACCCGGTTCGACATCGCGCACGAAATCGGCGCCGAGGATGTCCAGCGCACAGGTTTCCGAGGCCAGGATCGGACAGCCCTTGAGATCGCCCAGCACCAGCGGACGCACGCCCCAGGGGTCGCGCACGCCGATCAGCTTCTTCGGCGTCAGCGCCACCAGCGCATAGGCGCCTTCCACCTGCTTCAGCGCGTCGATCACGCGATCGACCACGGTGGCCTTGCGGCTCAGCGCGACGAGATGGGTGATGACCTCGGTGTCCATGGTGGACTGGAAGATGCTGCCCTTGGCGACCAGGTCGTCGCGGATCATGCGGGCATTGGTCAGGTTGCCGTTATGGGCCAGCGCGATGCCGCCCAGTTCCAGATCGGCATAGATCGGCTGCACGTTGCGCAGCAGCGTGCCGCCCGAGGTGGAGTAGCGCACATGGCCGATGGCGCTGTCGCCGGGCAGTTCGCGGATCACCTTTTCGGAGGAGAAGTTCGGCGCCACATGGCCGAGCGCGCGATGGATGTTAAAGCGCCCTTCGTTATAGGCGACGATGCCGGCGGCCTCCTGGCCGCGATGCTGCAGGGCATGCAGCCCGAGCACCGTGTTGGCTGCGGCATCTGGCGTGCCGAAAATGCCGAAGATGCCGCATTCTTCATGCAGCTTGTCATCGTCAAAGGGGTTCGTCTGCATGTTTAACGGCTCCATCGCCACGGTGCGTACTGGGGGCCCATCGTGGCTTGTGGCGGCTTCAAGGTTTGTCCTGGGTGCGGATCAGACTCTCGATGCCCTGGCGTTCCTCGGTCTTATAGCCGGTTTGGCCGCGCGAGTCAGTGCCGCTGCCCGGGTTTGTATGGGCTGGAATCGGCGTAGACAGCGGTCCGGTCGTCTTTTTTTCCGGCGCCCGGGTCGGATCGATCTGGCGCAGGATCATTTCGGCCCCCCAGGTATAGCCGATCACCGCCAGCGGCCGGGTCCGGGCCTCGGCCAGCCAGGCCGGCTGGGTCGGCACCGGGATCAGGCGATCGACGATCCACCAGGCAACCACCACGATCAGCGCTCCGCGGGCCAGGCCGAACAGGAAGCCCAAAGAGCGGTCGACGGCGGAAATCGCCGACGCCCGCCGGACCTGCTCGGAAATCCAGTGAGTCAGGATCGAACACAGAATCAGGGTCGGCAGGAACAGGGCGATGCCGGCCGCGATATCGGCGAAAATCCGTGACTCGATATAGGTACGGGCAATCTCGCGGGCAAGGGGGAAGAAGAAGTAGGTCACCGCCAGGGCTGCCACCCAGCCGACGATCGACAGCACTTCCTTCACAAAGCCGCGGAACAGCGCCAGCAGGGCCGACAGCAGCAGGATGACGATGACGATCAGGTCGACGATGTTGATCGGCAGCGACGTCATGCTTATTCCTCGTCCCCGGTCCAGTTGCTGCGGTCGCGCCCGGCATTGGCCCGCTTGGCCGCTGCCCGGGCGGCGGGGAAGAGTTCGACCAGTTCGTTCAGCCGCATCAGCTCGCTCGTCCCGATATCCTTGACCTTTGTCTTGGCCCCGGCCGGCATCACGGCATGGGTGAATCCAAGCTTGGCCGCTTCCTTCAGCCGCGACTCCGACTGGCTTACCGGCCGCACTTCGCCGGCCAGACTGACCTCGCCGAAGAACACCGTGCGCTCCGGCGCCGGACTGTCGGCCAGCGCCGAGAGCAGGGCAGCGGCCACGGCCAGGTCGGCGGCAGGCTCGACCACCCGCAACCCGCCGGCGACGTTGAGATAGACGTCGCAGCCGGAGTAGCGCAAGCCGCAGCGGGCGTCCAGCACGGCGAGCACCATGGCCAGCCGGCCGGAATCCCAGCCCACCACGGTGCGGCGCGGTGTCGCAAGCGGCGAGGGGGCGACCAGGGCCTGAATCTCGACCAGCAGCGGCCGGGTGCCTTCCATGCCCGCGAAGATGGCGGAACCGGCTACCGGCTCGCCCTTGCCGGCTTCCGAGCGGCCGAGGAACAACGCCGAGGGATTGGACACCTCGGCCAGGCCGCCATCGGTCATGCTGAAGACGCCGATCTCGTCAGTGGCGCCGAAACGGTTTTTCACGGCGCGCAGGATGCGGAACTGGTGGCCGCGCTCGCCCTCGAAATACAGCACGGTATCGACCATATGCTCGACCACGCGCGGGCCGGCGATCTGGCCGTCCTTGGTGACATGGCCGACCAGGAAGACGGAGGCATTCGACTGCTTGGCCACGCGCACCAGCTCATGGGCGCAGGCGCGCACCTGGTTCACCGTGCCGGG
>NZ_CALRUC010000031.1:0-37517 GCF_943371255.1 Ferrovibrio terrae
CGCGCGGCTTTTGCCGGTGCAGGTGTCAGCAGCGATGGGTCCGGCGATGCCGTGTTCGATAACCTGCTGTCGCAAAGCGAACGTGAAAAGCAGGATATCGACGACAAGATCGATCGCAGCATTCGCAGCCTGCAGGACAGCATGCAGCTCAACCTGCTCAAAAACTCATCCAAATCAGATTCATTTGCCAATGCGGCGTCAATTGCCAAATCCGGCGCCAGCATCATCAGCAGCGGCCGTCAGGCCGGCTGGTTCTAGCCATCACTATCGCGGAGACAGGATATGACAGCATCTTCCCTCACGCCACGCGTGCAGCACATCGCCACCGGTGTGGAGCAGAGTTTCGGTTTTCTTTTCCCGGTCAGCACACCGGCCGAGCTGCATGTCTGGATCGACGATGCGGTGCGCACCGATTTCACCGCCACCTTGACCCCGGCTGGTGGCGGCTCTGTTGCCTTTGCTGCGAATCCGCCTGCCCCAGGTCAGCGCGTCACCATTGCACGCATTCTTGGCCTCGGTGGCGGCGCGCAGTTCTCTGAAGGCGGCGTGTTGCGTGCCGAGGCACTGAATGCCGAATTCGAACGGCTGACGCGGTTGATCCAGCAGGTCGACGAAAAAGCGGCCCGCGCGGTGCGACTGTCGCCGGAGGCCGATTTCAAAGGCGTGCCAGCCTTCACCATTGCGCCCGGCGCGCGGGCCAATCGTGTGCTGGGCTTCGATGCGCAGGGCCAGCCGACATTGATCGGCGAAGGTACGATTCCTGCCGGTCCGGTCGGGCCGCGCGGTCCACAGGGCGATATCGGTCCGATCGGACCGCAAGGTGCAACCGGACCGCAGGGCACGCAGGGCGCTGGCGGTCCGCCGGGTCCGCAGGGCGATCCTGGTCCACCCGGCCCGTATGGTCCGCAGGGTCCGCAGGGCATAGCGGGCCTGCAGGGCCCGGCCGGCATCCAGGGCAGTCAGGGGGAGGCGGGACAGTCTTTCACGCCGGATGATGTCGGCACGTATGCGCAGCGCAGCAGCCATGACACCGCCGCTGCCGGTTTTGCGTTTCTCGCTGCCGATGTCGGGCAGCTGTTCTTCAAGCTGAGCGCCACCGCGGGCGACTGGTCGGATGGAATTTATTTTGGTCGCGGCGAAGCCGGTCCGATCGGTCCGCAGGGTATCCAGGGGCTTCAGGGGCCGACAGGACCGCAGGGTATCCAGGGGCCTGTCGGTGCCACCGGTGCCCAGGGTCCGCGCGGCCTCACCTGGCGTGGCGGCTGGCTGGCAGCAACCGCTTATGCCGTCGATGACGCCGTGCAGGCCGATGGCAGCAGCTACATCTGCATCGATGCAGTCAGCAGCATCGTGGCGCCGCCGGAGGATGCAGCACATTGGTCGCTGTTGTCAGCCCATGGACTGCAAGGAGATCCGGGTCCGCAGGGGGCAACAGGTTTGGCCGGTCCCACCGGCCCACAGGGTCCGCTGGGCGAGACCGGTCCGCAGGGTCCGGCGGGCCCGCAAGGTGCGCCGGGTCAGGATGGCGCGCCAGGTATCGGTGTGCCGCAGGGAGGCAGTACGGGCCAGCTGTTGGCCAAGGCCTCGTCGAGTGATGGCGATGTGATCTGGCAGACTCCGCCGGATGACTTTGTCGCCAGAAGTGGCGACACGATGACCGGGCCGCTGATCGTGCCGAGCATCCAAAGTGCCGGCACCACGCCGCTTGCCACCGGGTTCCTGCTTGCGGGCGGCCAGGATATCGGCGATGCGATTCTGCATCGAACCCGGGAAACGCTGTATCTCGAACAGCAGGTTGCCAACTGCGCCGGCACCATTCCGAATGGCAATTGCCAGAGCAACACGGCATGGAGCATGCCCAATGCCAACTGGTGGAGCTGGGGCCTCGGATTATCCTACGTCAACCCGGGCTATGACTTTGCTGGTGGCTCAGCCACGACAAATCAGCCGCTCAGCCAGACCAACGAGCGGATCTACGGATCCTATTATTTTCTGCGAACAGAGGTTGGCTTCGACGTGCAGCGTCGCGACTGGAAGAACTGCAACTGCGGTCCAACCAACTGTTATTCAAACTGCAACTGTAACTGCAATTGCAATTGCGATTGTGCAAATTGCTGGAATTGTAAGTGAGCGGAGGACGCAATGAGCTCTTACTTTCCCAAACGCCACTTTCTCTGGGGTGGTCTATCACTGCCATTTGTCGTAGAGGCAAAGATCGGAAAAACACAAATAACTTTGCGAACGTGGATACTCTCTGAAAACGCCCCTATTGCGTCGGTTATTCCTGTTTCGGATGCAATTGATTTGTACAACAAACACGTGGAGCCATTTGAAATAGACTCAGATACGAATGGGCTGAAAGAGTCTGGAGATAGCTATTGGATTCCGGTCGAAGCCTTAGGAGGAAGGTATACCGGTAATGTGAGGGACAGTAATTTATATCTGAAACCAGTTAGCCAAATTGGTTTTGCAATTAATAATTTAGTTGTTGGCTCATCAGCTTGGTCTGATTTTGCCATTTGGTCATTCAATGCTAAGCGTGATGGCTCGTTGTCAATGCCGTTTAACCGGCATGTATTAACCCATTCAAGCAAGCAGCACCGCAATTTTCTTATGATGTCTCGCCGCGAGACGAATCTAATGCAGATATATGTTCCATTTGCAAAATTAGATTTTAGCGATTGCACGTTCGTATTGAGATACAACGGAAATTTCGGATGCATTCATAATTTTGAAAACTATAAGACAGTGTCTGTAATTAAATCATTGGTCGGTTCACAAGGATTAGAGAGCTCTTATGGCCTAAAGGCTCTTCTTCCATCGCTACGCCTTTCCGGTCCCGATTCTATCACTGCCGATGCGAAGGCGGACTATGCCATCGAGCTGTATAGCAAGAATACCGACGCTCTTGTCGATGATGTGACGGTCCGCGTTTATCTTGAAGCGAATGCCGGCTACCTGCCGTATCGGCAGGTCGAGATCAAGAATGGCATTGCGACATTTCCATTTTGTGCATTCGGGCTCAGTCCTGGTGATCGGGTCAAGTTGAAAGTCGGCTGGCGCCATTACAGCGGCGCCGACGAAAAGATCATCACCATTATCTGATCTCTTCTGCCCAGGAGTGCAGCATGCTGCCGCTTTATCGTCTGGCCCTGGCGGGACCGCAGGGTCATCGCCGCATTGCCCTGTGGTCGCCGCAGGAGTCGCGACTCTGCTGGGAGGATGGCACCCCGCTTGATCTCAGCGGTGTTGGCTCAAGCTATGCAGCATCACAGGTCTGGGCACCGGCCTATCCGGTCAGCCCGGCGACACCTGCGGGCAAGCGGCGTGCCGTTCGTGTGCTGAAGATACAGCTTGGGCTGAAATGCAACTACAGCTGCCAGTATTGCAGCCAGGCGCACCAGCCGCATGACAGCCAGGGTGATCCCGCCGATGTCGAGAATTTCCTCGCCAAGCTGCCGGATTGGCTCGAGGGCGAGCCGCAACGGATCGAATTCTGGGGTGGGGAGCCGTTTGCCTACTGGAAGACGCTGAAGCCCCTGGCCGAGGCACTGCGCACACGCTTTCCACAGAGCAGCTTCGGCATTGTCAGCAACGGCTCGCTGTTGGACGAAGACAAGATCGACTGGCTGGACCGTCTCGGCTTCGGCATTGGCATCAGCCATGACGGACCGGCGATGAAATATCGCGGCCCGGATCCGCTGGAAGACGAACATAAGCGCGCCGCATTGCGGTTGTTGTTCGACCGTTTCGCGCCACAGGGTCGCATGAGCTTCAATGCCGTGCTGCACCGGCGCAACATGTCACTGACGGCGGTGCGGCGTCATATCGCGGCGAAACTTGGCGTGCCGGAGCACAGCATTCCGATGGCCACCGAAGAGGTCATGCTGCCGTATGACGATGGCGGTCTGCGGCTGTCGTTGCGCAGCGAGCGCGATGGTCGTGCTTTTCTCGAGTCTGTGTTCTGGGAGGCTGTGCGTGGTGAATCCATGGCAGTGAACACCATCCGCGAAAAGATCACCGGCTTTTTCCGCCAGCTGGCCGAGGGCAAGCCGGCGGTGGCGCTGGGCCAGAAATGCGGCATGGACGACCCGGGGCGGCTGGCCGTTGACCTCAAGGGCAATGCCCTGACCTGCCAGAATATGTCGGCCGATACCAAGCATCGCATCGGCCATGTCGAGGCCATACAGGATATCCGCCTCGACACCGCCTATCACTGGTCGGTGCGCGAGGAATGCCGCAGCTGTCCGGTGCTGCCGCTCTGCCAGGGCGCCTGCCTGTTCCTCGAGAACGATCTCTGGACGCAGGCCTGCGACAACAGTTATTGGCACAATCTCGCGGTCTTCGCAGCAGCACTTTACTGGCTGACCCGGCTCGTGCTGGTGGAGATCGACGGCCCGCCGCGGCGTGATGGTCTGCCGCAGGTCATGACGGTGATTGATCCCCTCAGCCTGGAGACGGCAGCATGAAGCGCGCCCTGCTTCTGCTCGCCGCCCCGAGCCGCGAGAGTCAGGACAAGGCTGCGCATTTCTCCGTCGCCGCCGAAAAGCTTGGCCTAAGCTCGCGCACGATCATTGCCAACCATGTCGATCATGCCATGGCGGCAGCCGGCCAGGATGACCCGCTATTCGTGCTGTCCTGCAGCGATGCGCTGGCGGTGGCGGCCGCCATGTTGAACGAGCGCGGTCGCAGCGGTGGCCTGTCGGCAGCGTTGACGGCGCATCTGGTCGACAAGGCCACCGGTATCCCCGCGCTCAGCCGCGTGCTTGACCTGCCGTTGTTGCCGCAATGTCTGCCTTTGACCGCTGCGGACATCCGCAATTGGACCTATGCCGGCGCCATCATCGTCAAGCCGACGCGTTCGGCGGGCAGCTGGTCGCCGCGCCCCTGGGGCTATCGTCGCTTCCCGACGGCGCCGGCGTTTCTGCACTGGCTGGAACAGGAAGGCCATGCCGAAAGCTTTTTTGCCGAGCAGCGCTGTCCCACGCCACTTGGTCCGGCCGTACTGCAGGCTGCGCTTGACAGCGATCGCGTTGAAAGCGCGACGCTGATGCTGACGCCGACACGCGCTCATATCCTTTACCAAGGCTATGGCGATTTCGAGCCGGACACCATGACTCATGGCGACCGGCGCTGGCGCCGCAGTGGCTATCATGACGGTGCCGCGGCCGTACTGGCCGACCGCCTGCCGCGGATAGAGCTGATGCGGCGGCAGATGCCCGGTTGGGGCCGCACCTTATTAAACGTACAGGGTATCAGAGGCCCGGAAGGATTTCATCTCACCGATGTCAACATCCGTATCACCACGGGTTGGGACTGGGTGATGGGCTGTGCGGACCCGGATTGGCACACGCATATGCTGGCTGCCTTGCTGTTCGATACACCCTTCGAGCGCGCCATGCCGGCAGCGGCGATGGCTGTCGACCTGCTGCATGGCGAGCCGCTACGACAGATTGCCATGATCGAGCATCCGGCATTGCCGTCGCATATCCTGCCGCTGCGCCTGACGGCGGCCGACTGTGCGTCTGCAGCCCAGGGTTTCGACAAGGCCGGTGTCGCGCCTGGCTTCATCACTTTGGCCAGCGATAGTGCCACCTGTGTCGCACGCGCCGAGGCCTTCCGCTCCGGCATCCGCGTGAGTTATGCGGCAGAGGCCGCTGCATGACTGTTCCCCTGCCCCTGAGTGATTGCGCCACCGTTCTGCTGCTGTTTGCCACCCTGCTGGTGCATTGGGAGTAAGCCATGACTGCCAACAATCCCGACCTGCGCTTCCGCGAGATTGCGACGCGCAAACTCGATGCCGTGCTCGATCTCTATGACGGTCTGCCAGTCGAGGCAGAGGTGTCAAAAGATGACCGTGCGCTGGGCCTGCGCCATGCCACCGGCAAGACGCTGCTGACCCATATCGCCCTGCTGCGCAAGCTGCTGGGTCATGATCGTGCCATTGCAGGAGAAACGGTCGGCGATGAAATCGATGCCGACGGCCTGCAGGCGATGATCGCGGCGGCCAGGACGCCCCTGGATGAGCGACCGGAATGAGTGAGTTCGAACCGCGCCCGGTGCTGCCACCGAGCCTGGCCGCCGGCATTTCCTTTGCCGATTTCGTGCAGATCTGGAACCGGCGCCAGCGTCTCGACACGCCAGCGCTGCATGCCGAGATCATCGCCTGGCTCGAGCGCTGCTGGCTGGAGGGCGAACGCGAGCTGCTGCTGCTGGTGTTCCGCGATGCCGGCAAGTCGACTCTGGTCGGGCTGTTTGCCGCCTGGCTTCTGCTGCGCGATCCCAACCTGCGCATCCTGGTACTGGCCGCCGAGCAGACGCTGGCGCGCAAGATGGTGCGCAATGTCAAGCGCATCATCGAGCGCCATCCCTTCACCCGTGGTCTGAAGCCGCCGGCGCGCGACCAGTGGGCGGCCGAGCAGTTCACCGTCAACCGCACGGCGGAATGGCGCGACCCCTCCATGCTGGCACGGGGCCTGAGCGGCAACATCACCGGCTGCCGTGCCGATATCGTCTTCTGCGACGATGTCGAGGTGCCGGCCACCAGCGACACGCCGCAGAAGCGCGAAGACCTGCGTGCACGCCTCGCCGAGATCGATTACGTACTGGTGCCCGACGGCACCCAGCTCTATGCCGGCACGCCGCACAGCTATTACTCGATCTACGCACTGGTGCCGCGCCGCGAGATCGGCGAGAGCGCGCCGTTCCTCGCCGGCTTCCATCGCCTCGAACTGCCGGTACTGGACGAGAATGACAACAGCCGCTGGCCCGAGCGTTTTCCGCGCGAACGGCTCGACAGCATCCGCCGCCGCACCGGGCCGGCGCGCTTTGCCGCACAGATGCTGCTGCAGCCGACCTCTACCGAGGATGCCCGGCTCGATCCCGGCCGTATCCCGCTGTATGACGGTGCGCTGCAGGTCGAACATCTGAGCGGCGACCGCATGCTGCTGCAGATCGAGGGCAAGCGCATGGTCTCGGTCAGCTGCTGGTGGGATCCGGCCTTCGGCGCGCCGCGCAATGGCGATGGCAGTGTGATTGCCGCCGTCTTCGGCGATGCCGAAGGCGGCTACTGGCTGCACGGCATCCGCTGGCTCGAACAGGATGCGGCCAGCAGCAGCGATGCCGCCAGCCAGCTCTGCGCCCAGGCAGCCAAGTTCATCAAGGCCCTGCATCTGCCGGCGGTGCGGCTGGAAACCAATGGCATCGGCAAATTCCTGCCCGGCCTGCTGCGCCGTGCCCTGGTGGAAGCCGATTGCGGCGCCGGCGTGATCGAATGCAACAGCCGCAAGTCAAAGTCCGTGCGCATTCTGGAGGCCTTTGATGTCGTGCTCGCTGCCGGTGCCCTGCAGGCGCACAAGAGCGTAGCCGATACTCCTTTTTTTGCCGAGATGCGCGAATGGCGGCCCGATGGCCGCAGTCGGGACGACGGCCTGGATGCCGTTTCCGGTTGTCTGCTCAGCGAACCGGTGCGCTTCGGCCTGCTGCCGGCACGGCCGGGCCTGCCCGACTGGCGTAGCGGCGCGGCGCAGCATCAGGCCCAGACTGATTTCGAACTCTAGGAGGTTCGCATGAATACCCAGATCGCGATTGACCTGATGTGGTGGCTCAGTGCTGTCGAATTGCCGGCGCTTGGCGGCCTGTTCTGGCTGACCCAGCAGCAGCGCGAGCGGCTCGAACAGGCCATGCACCAGATGCAGACCGAGCATCGCGCAGCGATCAGTGCGACACGCGCGGCGCTGTCGGATTTCAAGCTCGATGTCGCGCAGCGTTATGCCTCCATCGCCTATCTGAAGGATGTCGAGACGCGCCTGACCGAACACCTGCTGCGCATCGAGGCCAAGCTCGATCAGCCGGTGCGCGTTTGACTGAACGGATTTTCAACGGAGGGCGCCATGCGTATCGATAATTTTTCCGGCCGGGCTGCCGGCTATGGCGACCGCGCCTTCGCGCTGGATGTGCTGGCCCGTACACTCTGGGGCGAGGCCAGGGGGGAGGGCCGCGATGGCATGCGCGGCGTGGCCTCGGTGATCTGCAACCGCGCCTCCCGGCCCGGCTGGTGGGGCCGCAGCATTGCCGAGGTCTGTCTCAAGCCCTGGCAGTTTTCCTGCTGGCTGGAGTCCGATCCCAACCGCGTCAAGTTGTTGGCAGTCGATGGCCGCGACCGCGCCTATGCCACCGCGCTGTCGGTCGCCACCGATGCGCTCGCCGGCATCCTGCCCGACTACACCTTCGGCGCCACGCATTATCACGCGCTTGATTGCGCGCCGGACTGGGCCAGGGGCCGCACACCCTGCGCGGTGATCGGCCAGCATGCCTTCTACAACGATATCGACTAGGGAGAGCCAACCATGCTCGACAAGCTGCTGGTTGCCAATATCGCCTCACCCATTGAGGCGATCGGGAATGTCTTCGATAAACTCTTCACCTCCGATGCCGAGCGCGCCCAGGCCGAGGCGGTGCTGGAAAAGCTGCGTCAGCATCCGGCCGAACTGCAGGTCGAGCTGAACAAGATCGAGGCGGCGCACCGCTCGGTGTTTGTTGCCGGCTGGCGCCCGGCGGTGGGCTGGATCTGTGCCGCCGGCGTCGGCTGGGCCTATCTCGGTCATCCGCTGTTCCTCTGGGCGGCGGCACTGTGGTCGCCCGGCCTCAAGCCGCCGGAAATCCATACCGACAGCCTGTTCGAACTGGTGCTGGCCATGCTTGGCATGGCCGGGCTGCGCAGCTTCGAGAAGACGGCGGGGAAGACGAGATGATTCGAGTCGTATAAGCTATGACACCGGTACGACAGGATAGTCAGGAATCATGCAGCATATACTGATCATTGTGGCCGCTTTGCTAATGCCGTTTACAGCTCTTGCAGCCGACTTTCAATATTCGAACATGTTAGGGAAATGGGTCGTGCGTGGGGTGCGCCTGGTCGACGAAAGCGGCGTTCAGGCCCTGCTGCCAAATGACGCTCAATATATGGGAGCGGTTATAGAGTTTCGGGGAGATGGTATCAGCTGGATAAAAGGCACTAAGTCGCGACCGCTGCCAGTTCTTTCTTTCTTCAATTGCACTCAGCCACCAAAGTTAGCCTCGTTGCATCGGATCGAGCGCGATGAGTATGCCTATCGTGTCGATGGAGGTTACAAAGTGATGTGCGGAAGTCGATGGGACGTACCTGTTTTATTGCCCGTCGATTCTTCAACAGTCCTTCTTTATTGGTACGATGGTGGAATTCTATTGTTGAGGCGCAACAAGCAATGATTTCCTTTAGTTCCCAAGGCTCGGCAGGCCGGAAAATTCCGGCTCCGATAAAAGCGTGATATGCCTAAAATCATGACCGTGATCTACCGCATCATCTCGGAAACCGACTGGGCAGCGGCGCAGGCCGCCGGCGCCTTCAGCGGCACAGCCCATGACCTCCGCGACGGTTTCATTCATTTCTCCACTGCGAAGCAGGCCGCCGAGACCGCCGCCAGGCATTATGCCGGCAAGACCGACCTGCTGCTGCTGTTCGTGCGCGATGATGATCTGATGTCCCCGCTGAAATGGGAAAAGTCCCGCAACGACGATCTCTTCCCGCATCTCTATGGCGTTCTGCCGGTGACGGCCGTGTATCGCGTCGAAACGCTGCCGCTCGACAGCGCAACCGGCCGCCATATCTTCCCGGGAGACATGGCGTGAGCAGTACAGGCTTCATCCGCGACCCCCATTGGGCGCGCCCGCTGATTTCCTACACGGTGATGAACCTGCTTGATGACGTATCGCGCGAACAGAGCGTGCAGACGGTCCGGCAGGTCGCCGCCATCGCCGGTTCGCCCGACCATCTGCTGGTGGCGCCGGCTGAGACCTTCCATCTCTCGCTCTATGCCATCGCGCCGGTGCGGTCGGAGTTCGACAAGGATGCCTGGTGGGCGATCCATGGCGATCTGGCACTTTCGGTCTTCCGCCGCTGGTGTGATACGCAGGTTGCCACCACGCTGCGCTTCCGCCAGCTGCGTGCGACCTCCACCGCGATCATCGCCATGGCCGAGCCTGACGAGGCGGTCTGGACGCTCCGCCGCATGATGGAGGCGGAAGTGCCGCAGCCACCGGGCGGCACGCCGGATTACGACATGATCCACATGACGCTGGCGCGCTATGCCCGTCCGGAGGATTTCCCGGCCGATTTCGCGGCGCAGGTCGCGGCCCTGCCGTTGCGGATCGATGCGCCGCTGCATCAGGCCAGCCTGATGCGCGAAACCGCCTATCCTCTGCTCGCCGGCGCGCCGGTCGAAACGCGGGCGCTGAAAGCTCCGGAGACCGTTCGATGAGCCTCTATCGCAATCTGGTTTTTCCGCTGGTGCGCAATATCGATGCCGAGACCGCGCATCGCCTGACACTGAAGCTGCTGCGCCATGCCCCCCTGCCACCGGCCTGCACCGACGAGGCGCTGCTGGCAACCACGCTGTTCGGCAAACGGCTGCCCAATCCGGTCGGGCTGGCCGCCGGTTTTGACAAGAATGCCGAAGTGCCCGATGCCATGCTGCGGCTCGGCTTCGGCTTCGTCGAGATCGGCGGTGTGACGCCGAAGCCGCAGCCGGGCAATCCGCGCCCGCGCGTGTTCCGCCTGCCCGAAGACCGCGCGGTGATCAACCGCATGGGTTTCAACAACGATGGGCTGGAGGCTGCCGCGCGGCGGCTTGAGGCGCGCAAGGGCCGGCCTGGCATCGTCGGCGCCAATCTGGGTGCCAACAAGGACAGCGCCGACCGCCCCGGCGATTACGCGATATCGTATGAGCGCCTGGCGCCGCTGGTCGATTTCGCCGTCGTCAATGTGTCCTCGCCCAACACGCCGGGCCTGCGGAACCTTCAGGGGCGCGAGGAATTGGCTGCATTACTGGCGCGTCTGCAGCCACTGCATGACCGGCTGAAGACGCCGCTGCTGGTCAAGATCGCGCCCGACCTCGCCGATGAAGACATCCAGGCGGTGGCTGAACTGGCATTGCAATTCCGCCTCGATGGCATCGTCGCCACCAACACCACGATTGCCCGGCCGCATAGCCTGCGCAGCGGCAATGCGAAGGAAACTGGCGGCCTGTCGGGCCAGCCATTGTTTGAGCATTCGACGGCGGTGCTGAAACAGCTGTATGGCTTTGTCGGGGGGCGGATTCCGCTGATCGGTGTCGGCGGCATTGCGTCCGGGGCGCAGGCCTATGCCAAGATCCGCGCCGGCGCCGCGGCTGTGCAGCTCTATTCGGCGCTGGTCTATGAAGGCCCCGGCCTGGTCGGCCGCATCAAGCGCGAGCTGGCGGCTTTGCTGAAGCGGGATGGCTTCAGCAGCGTGGCCGATGCGGTCGGCAAGGATGTGAAATAAACATTGGCTGTCACCCCGGGCTTGACCCGGGGTCCCATTTGCTTCGTGCCATCAAAATGGGATGCCCGCTTTCGCGGGCATGACGGTAAAAAAGAAAGCGGCGCCGTTTCCAGCGCCGCCCTGTCGGATTTCAGACTGGAAGTGGCCGCCTTACCCGTTCTTCACCGGGTTGCGCAGCAGGCCGACCTTCTCGATCTCGATCTCGATGATGTCGCCATCCTTCATGTAGACCGGCGGGTTGCGCTTGGTGCCGACGCCGCCGGGCGTGCCGGTGGCGATCACATCGCCGGGCTGCAGCGGCGTGAAGGTGGTCACATACTTGATGATCTTGCGGATGTTAAAGGTCATCAGTTCGGTGTTGGAGGACTGCATCACCTGGCCGTTCAGGCGGCTCTGGATTGCGAGCGCCTGGGCATCGGGGATTTCGTCCGCCGTCACCATCCACGGGCCGAAGCCGCCGGTGGCGTTGAAGTTCTTGCCCGGGGTGAACTGGCCGGTATGGGTCTGCCAGTCGCGCACCGAGCCGTCGTTGTAGCAGCTGTAGCCGGCGACGATGCTGAAGGCATCGTCTTCCGACACCTTGTAGCCGGTCTTGCCGATGATCACGGCCAGTTCGGCTTCGTAATCCAGCTTGTCGGATTCGGCAGGCTTCAGCAGGGGCTGGTCATGGGCAACCTGGCTTTCCGGGAAGCGCACGAAAATGGTGGGATGGCCCGGCGGTTCGCGGCCCATCTCGCGGCGGTGTTCGTCATAATTGACGCCGACGCAGACGATCTTGCCCGGATTGGGGATAACCGGCAGCAAAGTCGTACCCTTGTAGGGCAGGTCAGCAGCCGCACCCTTGGCCGCAGCTTCCACCTCGGCGAGCGCGCCGGCCTTCAGCACCGCAACCAGATCGGGGTATTTGGCGCCCAGTTTGGCGCCCATATCGACAATGCCATCGCCAACGACGACACCATACGAGCTCTTGCCATTGCGGACGAAGCTCACCACTTTCATCAGACTGCTCCCTGCCGGAAAAAGAAAATTCAGTATAGTTTGGGGGCCAAACGATACGCTCGGGGCGGTCTGCAAACAAGCATCGACCCGGCAAGCACCAAACGTCCCGCCAGTCTAGTCCAGCCCCGCAGGCCCGCCCAGCCATGACCACCTTGAGAAAATCGCTAGCCAGCTTGCTGATTCCGCGACTCTGGCCCACCGGCCGTCCCGACCTGCGGCGCCGGGTGGTGATCGCCTTCGTCTTCCTGATGCTGGCCAAGCTGGTCAATGTCACCGTGCCGTATTTCTTCAAGCAGGCGCTCGATCTGCTCGACCAGGGCATCGCGCTGGACCAATTGGTGATAGGTGCGGTGCTCGGCCTGGTGCTGGCCTATGGCATCGCCCGCATGCTGGCGCAGGGCTTTGGCGAATTGCGCGACGCGGTGTTTGCCAAGGTGGCGCAGGCCGCCATCCGCAACCTGGCGCTGGAAACCTTCAACCACCTGCATGCGCTGTCCTTGCGTTTTCATCTGGAACGCCAGACTGGCGGCCTGTCCCGCGTGATTGAACGCGGCACCAAGGGCATCCAGTTCGTGCTGCAGTTCATGACCTTCAACATCGTGCCGACGCTGGTGGAGATCGCACTCGTCGGTGGCGTGTTGTGGTGGATGTATGGCTGGACCTTTGCCGTCATCACGGTTGCCACCATCGGCGGCTATATCCTCTACACGCTGGCGATCACCGAATGGCGCACCAAATACCGCCGCCAGATGAACGACGAGGATACGCGCGCCAATACGCGGGCCATCGACAGCCTGCTGAACTATGAAACCGTGAAGTATTTCACCAACGAGGCCCATGAGGCCGATCGCTACGACGATGCGATGATGCGCTACGAGCGCGCCGCGGTGAAAAGCCAGACCACGCTGGCCTATCTCAATCTCGGCCAGGGCGCCATCATTGCCGTCGGCCTGATCGCGGTGATGAGCCTTGCCGTGCTGGGCGTGCGCGACAAGACCATGACGCTGGGCGATCTCGTCGTGGTCAATGCCTATCTGATCCAGCTCTACCTACCGCTGAATTTCCTCGGCTTCGCCTATCGTGAGATCAAGCAGGGCCTGATCGACATGGAGGCAATGTTCAAGCTGCTGGACGTGCCGCAGGAAATCCAGGACAAGCCCGCGGCACCGGCGCTGGTCTGCGAACGCGGCGAGGTCGAATTCTCCGATGTGCGCTTCGCCTATGATCCGCGCCGCGAGATTCTGTCAGGCGTCAGCTTCCGCATCGCGCCCGGTGCCAAGGTGGCGGTGGTGGGGTCTTCGGGCGCCGGCAAGTCGACGCTGTCGCGCCTGCTCTATCGCTTCTACGACATCCAGGGCGGCGCCATTACAATCGACGGTCAGGATATCCGCGATGTCACGCAACTGTCCTTGCGCCAGTGCATCGGCATCGTGCCGCAGGATACCGTGCTGTTCAACGACACGATTCTTTACAACATCCGCTATGGCCGCGTCGGTGCCTCGGATGCCGATGTGGCCGAAGCGGCACGGCTGGCGCAGCTCGATCACCTGATCTCCCGCCTGCCAGACGGCATGCAGACCATGGTGGGTGAGCGCGGCCTGAAACTGTCAGGCGGCGAAAAGCAGCGCGTGGCGATTGCCCGCGCATTGCTGAAGAACCCGAAGATCATGGTGTTCGACGAGGCGACTTCGGCGCTCGATACCCATACCGAACGCGAGATCCAGGCGGCTCTTGCGGCCGCGGCCGAAGGCTGCACCACGCTAGTTATCGCTCATCGGCTCTCCACCGTGGTGGATGCCGACGAGATCATCGTGCTGGAGGAGGGCCGCATCGCCGAACGCGGCCGTCACCATGCCCTGCTGGCCCAGGATGGGCTCTATGCGGCGCTGTGGCAGAAGCAGCAGCAGGCGCGCGAAGAGGAAGAAAAGGTCACCGGCGAGACGGTGGCCGTGCTGTCGGCGGCGGGGGATTAGCCGGCCGCCCAGCTGCCCGTTTCGATCAGCTGCGGCGCATAGGCCGGTTCGCTCCAGCGCAGCGGCAGCCCGCCCTCGATGATCTGGCCGCATTCCATCCGCAGCCGCAGCAGGCGCTGTGCACCCTCGAAGGCCTCCACCTCCGGCCCGTCCCAGATGATCTCGGCGGTGGCGGTCAGCTGCAGCAGGTCGCCGGTGGCGTAATCCACCACCAGGAGGCCGGCACGCGGGTTGAGCGCGATATTGCCCAGCGTGTTGAAGAAATTGTTGCCGCGGAAATCCGGCAGGGTCAGCACGGTGGCGCCCTCGCGCTGCTCTACCTTGACGAAGCCGGGTTTGCCGCCGCGATGCGAGACATCGACGCCTTCATTGGCCGCATGGGTGGCGATGAAAACGGTATCGGCACTGTTCAGCATCGCCGTGGCGCGCGGCGACAGCTGCGCCACTTCCATCTGGCGCGGTGGCGTGCCGAGCGCGCCGACCAGGCGCGGCGCGCGGGCCTGGATATATTGCGGGCAGTTGCCGAAGCTCTGTTCGACATGCACCGTAAAACCACTCTCATCCAGCGCGCTGACGCGGCCATTCATCCGATTGCGGCGCCGGGTTTCGGGCTGCAGGCCGAGGATGCCCAGCGGCGCGTCCAGTGCCAGATGGCGCTCCAGCGGATCGCCGGCGATCGGCTTTGCGGCAATATGCAATGTCACCGGGTCGGGCGACAGCACGAAGCCGGGCCGGCCGGCCAGCATCGAGGCCCAGGGCCGGCCGCACTCGTCCACGCTGCCGACGACGAGCGTCGGCAGCAGGGCGAAGAAATCGCGATGCTGGTCGGGCATGTGGTCGCGCAGCACCACATCGGCAACCTTCTGCATGCGCTGCTGCAGCACCGGGCTCACCCGCCGCTGCAGTGCCTGTTCGCCTTCGTGAAAGCGGCCCATGTGTCTCTCCTGTATAGGACGGTTACGCCGCCACGGCCGTCTTCGGCATCGGCACAAAACCGGGCAGTGCCTCGATGCGGCCGAGCCAAGCGCGGATATGGGGCCAGGGCTGCAACGACACGCCGCCCTCGGGCGCATGTGCCGTGTAGGAATACAGCGCCACATCGGCAATCGTCGGTGCGCTGCCGACGAGGAAATCCTGCTGCGCCAGATGCTGCTCCAGCACGGCGAAGAGATTGGCTGCCACGGTCTTGGCGCGGTCATGATCGAGCGGCGCCTTGAACAGCGTCACCATGCGCGCCGCCGCCGGCCCGCTCGCCAGCTGCCCCGCCGCAACCGAGAGCCAGCGCTGCACCTGCGCGGCCTGCACCGGATCGACGGGCAGCCAGCGGCGCTGTTCGTCATACCTGCTGGCGAGATAGACCAGGATGGCATTGCTGTCGGCGATGACGACAGGATTGTCTTCTGGGCCATCTTCCAGCACCGGCACCTGGCCGAAGGTGTTCTTGGCCAGGAAGGCCGGCTGCTTGTGTTCGCCGCCGCGCAGGTCGACATCGATCAGGTCGGCGCGCAGGCCGAGCAGGTTGAGCAGCAGTTCGGCGCGATGGGCATGGCCGGAGAGGGCGAAGCGGTGCAGGCGGAGGGTCATGGCGGGTTCCCTGGTGAGTGGATGCCGCCAAATATGTCATTCCTTTAGGGAATTAGAATAACCCTCTTTCACAACTCACTATTTCATAATATGGAATAATCCCATGGACCGTCTGGACGCCATGCGCATCTTCATCTCGGTGGCGGAGAAATCCGGCTTCGCCGCGGCCGCCCGGCAGCTCAACCTGTCGCCGCCCTCGGTGACCCGCGCCGTCGCCAGCCTGGAGGAGCGGCTGGGCGCCAGCCTGTTCCAGCGCAGCACCCGGCATGTGCGGCTGACCGAGGCGGGCGAGCGGTTTCTCGCCGATGCGCGCCGCATCCTGGCCGAACTGGAGGAGGCCGAGGCCTCGGTGGCCGGCGACCATGGCACGCCGCGCGGCGAACTCAGCATCACCGCCTCGCAGATGTTCGGACGGATTCATGTCGCCCCCGTGGTGCAGGATTTCCTCACCCTGCATCCGCATGTCAGTGCACGGCTGTTGCTGCTTGATCGTGTCGCCAATCTCATCGAGGAAGGCTTCGACATCGCCGTGCGCATCGCGCATTTACGCGATTCATCGCTCAGCGCCATCCGCGTCGGCCATGTGCGCAGCGTGGTGGTGGCCTCGCCTGCTTATCTCGAGCGGCATGGCATGCCGAAAATCCCGTCCGACCTGATGCGGCACACCACGGTGATGTTCTCGGCCGGCATCGCCGCGAACAGTTGGGATTTCATGGTGGATGGCCATGTGCTGCTGCTGAATCCGCCGACACGCTTCTGGGTCAATTCTTCGGAAGCGGCGATCAACGCGGCGCTGGCCGGTCATGGCCTGACGCTGGTGCTGTCTTACATGGTGGCGCCGCTGGTGGAGTCTGGCGCGCTGCAGGTGGTGCTGGCCGACTATCAATTGCCGCCGGTGCCGGTCAGCCTGGTGCATGCCGAAGGCCGGCGCACCAATGCGAAAGTCCGCGCCTTCCTCGATTTCGCTGCCGAACGCCTGCGGGCGCTTCCGGTGCTCAAAGGTTGAATGTATTGGTCGCGTCCATGAAGTCGTGGAAATGCACCACCACCTGCTCGGGGTCGACCCGCACCACGGCATAGGCAGGCGGCTCATGACTGCCCGGCACCGCATCGGATGTCGCGAAATCCAGCGCCACCTGATGGCTGGTGGCGCGCATGGTGGAAAACGGGATGCCGCGCCAGGAGCCGCAGATCGGCCGGTGCAGATGGCCGAAGAAGAAATGCCGGATGCGGGCGGCATGGGGCGCGACGACGGCGGCGAATTTCTCCGGCTCGCGCAGGCTGATCGTATCCATCTTCGGGAGGCCGACCGGAAACGGCGGGTGGTGGCAGAACAGGAAGACCGGCAGCGTGCTGCTGCGGTTCAATTCGGTCTCCAGCCATTTCAGCCGCTTGTCGCAGAGCACGCCCCAGGAGACATCGGGTTCGTTGGAATCGAGGAAGATGCAGCGGCCCACCGGCGTTTCCAGCACGCGCTGCACGAAGCCATTTTCATCGAGCGGCACCTGCGGAAAGGCCTGGCAGAAATTCGGCCGGCTGTCGTGGTTACCGAGCAGCAAATGCACCGGCATCGGCAGCCGCGCCAGCTCGTCGCGCAGGATGGCATAGGCCTCCGGCGCACCCCAATGGGTCAGGTCGCCGGTGATAACCAGGAAAGCGGCATCAGTATGACGCCTTGCGATGTCATCCAGGCAGAGGCGCAGCCGCGCCTGCGGATCGAGATCGTAAAGCGTCTGGCCCGGCGGGATCAGATGCGTATCGGTGACATGGATGAACTGGAAAGTCATGGCGGGGCCTCGCTGATGAACGAAAAGGGCCGGCGACGCCTGATGACGCCGCCGGCCCGGGGTCAGGACAGGATCAGCTGGCTTTCGGCAGCAGGGCCTGCACGTCCTTGGCCATCTTTTTCAGGGCTTCCTGCGGATCGGCCGACTGGTTCACGATGCTCTGCAGATGGTCCTTGATCACATCGGTGATCTTGAGGCCGTTCTCGCCCGGGAAGGCATACCAGCCGGTCAGCACCGGCAGCTGGCCCACCGCGGTCATATGGTTCGGGTTCTGCTTGTAGAATTCACCCAGCATGGCCGGGTCCTTTGCCGGCTTGGCATTGGCGGGGAAATAACCGGTGCCCTTCACCATGTAGGTGGCACCGACCGGGCCGGTGGCGAACTTGACATACTCCCAGGCCGCCGCCTGCTTCTTCGGGTCCTTGGCGAAGATCATCGCCGCATTGCCGCCGGCCGGCAGCAGACCCTTGGCATCGCCGAGCGGGAAGCGGGCGGTGCGCAGCTGGAAATTGCTGCCGATCTGCTTGGTCACGCCGGACAGGCGCGAGGTGGAATGGGCCCAGATGCCGAGATTGCCGGAGACGAAATCCTGCAGCACGGCCGACTGTGCGATGTCGCGCATGGTGCCGTCCTTGGCCATCTTCGCCAGCGTGGCGACGGCCTTCTGGCCGGCCGGACCGTCGAAGGCCACCTTGGACTCTTCCGGCGTCAGCATGCTGCCACCATTGGAAAAGACCAGCGCCTGGAACATCCAGTTGCCGGTGATGTCCCAGTCGTAGTGGAAGCCATAGGTCTTGTCGCCGAGCGCGCGGATCTTCTTGGCCAGATCGAAGATGCCGTCCCAGGTGGTGGGGAAGTTATTCGGATCGCCGCCGGCTTTTTTCACCAGATCGGCGTTGTAGTAGATGATCGGCGTCGAAAGCGAGAAGCCCATGCCATACTGCTTGCCCTTGACCTGGCCGAGCGTCAGCAGCGAACCGTCATAGCCGGCATTGGCCCAGTCCTTTTCCTTGGCGATGAACTGGCCCATATCGACGGCAATGCTGCGGTCGACGAAGATGCGCTGCCGGTTCAGGCCATGATAGGCGACGTCAGGCAACTGGTTGGTGATCGCCTGGCGCAGGTTCTGCTGCGTGATCTCTTCATAACCCGGCTGCGGGGCGCGGAAGGTCACCTTGATATCGGGATGCTTGGCCATGAAATCCCTGGCGATGGTTTCATGGACTTCCTTGAAGATATCCGGGATCGAGTAATCGACGGTGATCTCGGTCACCTGTGCCTGAGCGGCACCGGTCATGAGCGTCGCGGCCAGCGCGAGACCCAGAATGGTCTTGTTCATGGTCAGCTCCTTTTCAATCCCTTTGGGATGGTCGGCCCTGTTGATCTTTCAGCGTGATTGTCATTTCACACCGCTCATCGTCACGCCTTCGATGAAGCGGCGCTGTGCGAACAGGAAAGCCAGCAGCAGCGGTGCCGTGATGATCACCGCGCCGGCCATCAGCGGCCCGAAATCGGTGCCGGCTTCCTGATTGTCGAAAAACACGATGCCGAGCGGCGGCGTCGCCAGTTCAGGCGAGGTCACCACCAGCAGCGGCCAGAAATAGTCGTTCCAGTGCCAGACCAACGACAGGATGCCGAAGGCGACGATGGCCGGCATCGCAGTTGGCAGCACGATGCGCCAGACGATGGTCAGCTCGCTGCAGCCATCCAGCCGCGCGGCATGGATCAGGTCGTCGGGCACGGTGCGGAAAAACTGCCGCATCAGGAAAATGCCGAATACCGAAATCACGCTGGGAATGATCAGCGCCGCATAGGTGTCGAGCAGCGCGGTCTTGTAGGCCATGATGTAAAGCGGGATTGCCGTCACCTGGGTGGGGATCAGCAGCGCCAGCAGTACCACGCCGAACAGCGCATCACGGCCGGGGAAGCGCAGCTTGGCGATGGCATAGGCCGCCGGCACCATGATGACGACCTGACCGATGAAAATTCCGGCGCAGACGACGAAACCGTTCAACAGGTAGCGCAGCAGCGGCTGTTTGGTGAAGGCTGCGGTGTAATTCTCGAAGGCATGCCAGCTCTGCGGCAGCAGGTTCAGCTCGGCCGAGAAGATCTCATGCGGCGGTTTGAGCGAGGTGGAGATCATCCACACAAACGGCGCCAGCATGATGACGGCACCCAGCAGCAGCACGGCATGACGCAGCAGCCGGAAACCGGGCGAAAGCTGGCCCATGCGATAGCGCGGCATCTGCGCAGCGGATGTCATGGCGCGGGCGCTCATCCGTAATGCACCCGTTTATCCAGCACGCGGGCCTGCAGCAGCGTCAGCACCAGCACGAAGGCGAGGAAGATCAGGGTCAGCGCCGCGGCATAGCCGGAGCGGAAGAAGGAGAAACCTTCCTGATAGATGGTGTAGAGCAGGACTTCGGTGGCCTTGTTCGGGCCACCCTGGGTCAGTACCGCGACCAGATCGAAACTTTCCTGGAAGCCGCGGATGGCGCTGATCACCAGCACGAACATCAGGGTCGGCCCCAGCATCGGCCAGGTGACGCGGCGGAATTTTTCCCAGGCGGTATCGGCGCCGTCGATAGCGGCGGCATCGTAGAGATCCTGCGGGATCGCTTTCAGCCCGGCCATGAACAGAACCATGTTGAGGCCAAGCGCTTTCCAGATGCCGATGGCGGCCACGGTGGGCAATGCGGTGGCCGGGTTCTTCAGCCAGTCGATCGCGCTGATGCCGAAGGCCTCGACCACGCGGTTGACCAGTCCGAAGGAGGGATGCAGCAGAAATTCCCAGACGATTGCCATCGCCAGCAGGGTGGAGGCGACCGGCAGGAAAAAGGCGGCGCGATAAAAGGCGCGGCCGGCGGACTCGGCTTCGATCAGCAGCGCCGCACCCAGACCCAGCAGCACGGCCAGCGGCACCACCAGGCCGATATAGATCAGCGTATTGCCAAGCGAACGCCAGAACACGCGATCGCCGGCCATTTCGATGAAATTGCCCAGCCCGATCCAGTTCAGCGTGGCGGCGCCGAACTGCCAGTCGGTCAGCGCCAGAATGATCGCGCCAAAGGCCGGCCCCAGCAGCAGCAGGATCATCAGCAGCGTCGCCGGCAGGGCCAGCGACCAGGCGGTCACCGCCTCGGCCAGGGCACCTGCATGGCGCCGGCGCGTGGCCGGCGGCGCGGCAGCCAGCACCGCGTCAGACACGGACGGCCCCGGATTGGGCCATGCCGGCCTGGCGTGCTTCGGCAGTGGCCGCGTCCCAGGCCAGGACGATGCCGTCACCGGCGATATCCAGGGCAGGGCGCAGGCGTCTGCCATCGGCATCGAACAGCAGGGCCTGATCGGGTTTCGGGCGCAGGCCGAGCGGGCTGCCGACCACCAGACTGGCGGCTTCGGCATGGTGACTGCGCAGCACCAGGCGATGGCCGCCGTCATCGAGCTGCACATGCAGGAACAGCTCGGCGCCCAGATCCTCGCGATGGGTGACCTGGGCACGCCATACGCCGGGATGGGCATGCGGGCGCGCGACCGGCAGAATGTCGAAGGCTTCGGCGCGCAGGCCGAGATGGATCTGGCTGCCGATATTGCCGGCCAGTCGCAGCGGCAACACCAGGCCGAGCACCTCGACGCTGCGGTCGCTGCGCAGGCTGGCGGGCAGCACGTTGATCTTCGGGCTGCCGATGAATTCGGCCACCGCCAGCGTCGCCGGGTCACGATAGACCACGGCGGGCGGCGCCACCTGCAGGATTTCGCCATGCTGCATGACGGCGACGCGATCCGACATGGTCATCGCCTCGGCCTGGTCATGGGTGACATAGATGAAGGTGGCCTTCAGGCGGCGGTGCAGTTCGGCGATTTCGGCGCGCATCTGCACGCGCAGCTTGGCGTCCAGGTTGCTCAAGGGTTCGTCCATCAGGAACACCTTGGGCTGGCGCACCATGGCGCGGCCCAGCGCCACGCGCTGGCGCTGGCCGCCAGACAGCTGGCTCGGCTTGCGCGCCAGCAGATGGGTGATGTCGAGGCTGGCGGCGACCTGCTGCAACTCGGCGTCGATGGCTGTCTTGGCGGCGCGCGTGCCGGGCAGCAGGTTGCCGATCAGCGGCAGGCGCTGGGCCGCGGTCAGCCGCCGCATGGTCAACGGCAGCCCGATATTCTGCGCCACCGTCATATAGGGGTAGAGCGCATAGGACTGGAACACCATCGCCACGTCGCGCTGCTTTGGCGCCTGGGCATCCACCGCGATGCCGTCGATGCTGATGCTGCCCTGATCGGCGAATTCCAGTCCGGCGATGATGCGCAGCAGGGTGGATTTGCCGCAGCCCGAGGGGCCGACCAGGGTGAGGAATTCGCCATGGGCGATGTCGAGCGACACCCCCTTCAGCACCGCGGCATTTTCCGGTCCGGCTTTGGCGGCCGTTCCGAACCGCTTCACGATGTCGCTGATCCCGACGGTCGCCATACCCCTGTCCTCATGTTGATGAGGGGTAGGGGTAGGGGGGGAATGCTACACGAATATGACAATATTGAACAAATTCAAACATAATGTAAAATAAAACATGTGCGAATGAACATTCAGGCAGCGAATCGATGATGAAAGCCGAGCGACTACGGGAAATCCTGCAGATCCTGAATGGTGACGGCGCGGTCAGCGTCAGCGACATGGCGCGGCGCTTCGGCCTCTCCACCATGACCATCCGCCGTGACCTGATCGACCTGCAGCAGCAGGGGCTGCTGGCGCGCACCCATGGTGGTGCCGTGCTGGATGCGGCGATGCATGGATATGCGCGGTATGAAAGCGGCACCTTCGAGGAGCGCCTGCAGGTGCAGGCGGCGCAGAAGCGCGCCATCGCCGAACGCGCCGCCCAGATGGTGAGCGATGGTGACAGCCTGCTGATCAATGCGGGCTCGACCATGACGATCTTCGCCCAGGCCCTGAAGCAGCATCGCAACCTGCATGTGGTCACCAACGGATTGACGGTGGCGCAGGCGCTGATGGCCAACCAGAGCGCCAGCATCTTCGTGCTGCCCGGCATGCTCGACCGCAAGAAGATGTCGACCGTGCTGCAGCCCGACAGCAATACCTTCACCGATCTGCGGCCCCCCTCGGCATTCCTTGGCGTGGTCGGTGTGGTGCCGGGGATCGGCCCGATGATGGCCGATCCGGTGGAAGCAGCGATGAACCGCGCGCTGATCGACGCGGCAGAGGAAATCACCCTGCTGGTCGATTCCTCGAAATTCTCCGCCCAGGCGGTGCATCGCATCGTCGCCATGAACCAGATCGACCGCATCATCACCGATGACGGCATCAGTGATCAGGACCGCGATATGCTGATCAATGACGGCGTTGATCTGATCGTGGTTGCCGCCCAGACCGGCGATGCGCGCGGTGTCGCGGCATGACCATTCGCGCCCTGCTGTTCGACAAGGATGGCACCCTGGTGGATGTGGATCGCACCTGGGGCCCGGCCGCCTGGGATGTGATGACCGATCTGGCGGCGGGCAACCGCGCACATCTCGATGCACTGATTTCCTGCAGCCACTATATGGAAGACGAACGCCGCTTCCGCGCCTCCTCGCCGCTGCTGGCCGGTGCGCCCGATGATTACGCCGATGACTGGGCGGCGGCGCTGGGGCAGCCGCCCGATGCCGGCTTTCGCCGCGACCTGTCGCAGCGCCTGGGCGATGCGGGTCTGCGGCATCTGACGCCGCTTGGCGCCCTGCCGAAGATTTTCGCCGATCTGGAAAGCCATGGCCTGCCGATCGGCCTGGCCACCAATCACGGGGCCGGCGGCGCGCGCCTGCAATTGCGCCAGCTCGGCATCGAATCCTATTTCAACTTTGTCGCCGGTTCCGATTCCGGCTTCGGCCGCAAACCCGCGCCCGGCATGGTGCTGGCCTTTGCCGCCGCCACCGGGCTATCGCCGGCCAATATCGCTCTGATCGGCGACAGTTTCCACGACATGCATGCCGCCCATGCAGCCGGCGCGGTGGCGGTCGGCGTGGCGAGCGGGCTGATCCCCTATGACGATCTTGCCGCCGAAGCCGACCTGATGATTGAAAGCCTCGGCGATCTCGCCGGCCTGCTGCAGGCCTGAGCGGACTAGCCTGCCCCTGTCACTCTTTATGCAGAGAAAACCGGCAACGGGGCTGCTGGCGCCGCACAAATCGGCGAGGCGGGTCTTTAAGCCTGCCGCTGCAGGGATTACATTGCCCTGTCGCTGTATTCCAAAGGTTTACCCTGTCCATGGACACGATCCGTTCCGTTCTGGTGCCCATCCATCGCGAAGGCTGGAAGTTCATCGCGATCTTCGCGATCGTGACCCTGCTGCTGTTCTGGGTCGCCACCCCGCTGGGCTGGCTTGGCGTGATCCTGACCTGCTGGTGCGCCTATTTCTTCCGCGATCCGGCCCGGGTGACGCCGACCCGCGCAGGCCTGCTGATCTCGCCGGCCGATGGCGTGGTGCAGATGATCGAGCGCGCCGTGCCGCCGGAAGAGCTGGGTATGGGCAGCGATGCCCGCACCCGCATCTCGGTATTCATGAATGTGTTCGACGTGCATGTGAACCGCGTGCCGATTGACGGCGTGGTCACCGCGCTCGCCTACCGTCCGGGCAAGTTCCTCAATGCCGCGCTCGACAAGGCCAGCATCGACAACGAACGCCAGTCGATGCGGCTCAAGCTGACCAGCGGCAAGGAGATCGCCGTGGTTCAGATCGCCGGCCTGGTCGCGCGCCGTATCCTGTGCGAAGCCCGCGAGGGCGAAACCTACAAGGCCGGCGAACGTTTCGGCCTGATCCGCTTCGGCAGCCGCGTCGATGTCTATCTCGACGATGGCATGGTGCCGCTGGTGGTGACCGGCCAGCGCTGCATCGCCGGCGAAACGGTGATCGCCGAGGATGGCGCCACCGAGCAGCCGCGCAGCGGCGAAGTGCGCTGACGCTTTAATCCTGTCGTAACGCTGCCCGGCTAGGGTTCCGGCAGGGCAGCGGTACGAGGAGGCCTGACATGAAGCCGATCAAGCTGAAGACGCCGCATCGCCTGGGCAAGCTGCCGCTCAACACGCTGGCGCCCAATATCCTCACCATCATCGCACTCTGCTCGGGGCTCACCGCGATCCGCTTCGCCCTGCTCGGGCAGTTCAAGTTCGCCGTGCTGGCGATTGCCACCGCCGCCTTCTTCGACATGCTGGACGGCCGTGTCGCCCGCCTGCTGAAAGGGGCGTCGAAATTCGGCGCCGAGCTGGACTCGCTGTCGGATTTCCTGTGCTTCGGCGTGGCGCCGGCGATGGTGCTGTATTTCTGGACCATGCATGAGATCGGCAGCGGCAATACCGGCTGGCTGGTGGTGCTGGCCTTCAGCGTCTGCGCCGCTTTGCGCCTGGCGCGTTTCAACACCGCGCTGGACGATGCGGAAAAGCCGCAATGGACCGGCAGTTTCTTCACCGGCGTACCGGCGCCGGCGGGCGCGGGCCTCAGCCTGCTGTTCCTCATCATCAATCTGGAACTGGAAAGCGAGTTTTTCCGCTCACCCTATCTCAACGCGATCTGGATGCTCTGCATCGGCGGCCTGATGATCAGCCGCGTGCCGACCTATTCCTTCAAGCGTGTGCGGGTGAAGCGTGAATATGTCGGCCTTGTGCTGCTGGGCGTCGGCGTGTTTGTGGCGGGCCTGCTCAATCAGCCCTGGTACACGCTGGCGGCGATGGAACTGGCCTATATCGTGTCGATCCCCTTCTCGATGAAGGCGCATAACCGCTTCAAGCGCGGCGAGGGCCAGACCGTGGCGGCCGGCGATGCGCAGGATGGCGTGCCGGCGGCAGACCAGCCGGCCCAAAGTGCGGGCCAGACCGAAACCACCGAGCCGCCGCGCAGCATCCTTCACTAAGGCTGCAGGCCGTCAGTCCAGTGCCGCGATCACTGCAGCAGTGGTGCTGACGGTCGCGTATTCACCATCGAGATTGGCCAGCGACAGGGCGTGCACGTCCTCGGCCTGCATCACGCGACCATCCAGCAATCGCTTGTCCACGGCCCAGGTCGCATCCGCCGCCAGATGGGTGTCGAAGCCGAGATTGCCGGCCATGCGCACGGTGGCTTCCACCGAGTTGTGAATCAGCACGCCGCAGATCACCAGCGTGGTGTGTCTGGCGGCCCGCAGCCGCGCTTCCAGATCAGTGCCGATGAAGGCGCTGTTGGTGCGCTTGGCGATCACCGGCTCACCCGGCAGCGGCATGGCCTCCGGTTTGAAATCATGGCCCGGCTGGCCGGGTCGATAGGCGGAGTCCGGTCGCGTGGAATCGTGGCGGATGTGATAGAGCGGCCGTCCGCTGCTGCGCCAGGCGGCGATCAGCGCGGCGATGTTGCGCTCGCCAGCGGGATTGTTGCGCGGGCCCCAATAGGGCGCATCGATCGCCTGCTGCAGGTCGATCACCAGCAGGGCGGCAGTGCGGGGCAGCGGGGTCATCCTTGTCCGGGGCCCGGGATCAATGGCTGCGCCGCTTCTGCTCGGCCAGCTTCTCTCTCAGCTTGGCGGCAAAATCGCCGCCATCCTGCTTCTGGGCCAGGAACAGCTCGATGGCCAGGGTTGCCCGCTCCTGGTCGGTCACCGCCGGGCCCTTGCGGGCCACCTTTTCAGCCAGGCGCACGATCTGCGGGTTCAGCCTGGCCCGGATCGCCTTGATCTGCTGGGCCAGCACGGTGCGGGGGTCTTTGGCCGGTCCGGTATAGCGCTGGGCCGGCTTGGTTGCGGCCGGTGCCGGGTCCGCGCCGAACAGCCGGGCCAAAAGGCCCGGTTTGGCGGCAGATTTGGACGGCTTGGGCTTGGACAAGACTGGCTTCTTCCCCCGGTATTCAACCCAGGCGTTTCCTAGGACTCATTAACGATTCGCTCTAATAGGTGCCATGATACTTTAATTCCTTGTCAAGCATCAGGTGCCATCATACATCTTAACCATGAGCTTATTCGTACCACCCGTTACGTCGCTGCCTCAAACCCAGCCGACCAGTGCGGCTCAGGGTTTGAACCAGGCGAACCAAGCCCCCAATGCGGTCCAGGCGGCCGCAGCGGTGACGGCTGTGCCGGTGGGCAACCAGACCCGCATGGCCGCCAGTGCCGCGGGCAATAGCGGCGGCACCGCCAATGCCAAGGGCGGCAAGGGCAAGAAAGCCGATTCGGAGGCTGCAGCCACCGAAACCAAGACCGACCATGCCCGCCCGCGCGGCATGGGTCGTCGTGCCGATCTCAGCGTCTGATCGCGCCGTCTTCATCTGACATTTGATTTCTGAAAATGCCGGACCGGCGGAAACCACCGCCGCGCTGCCGCGTTCTGTCTGCATCCGCAGATGGAGGTCGTGCCGTGAACCCGATGCAGTATCCCCGCTACGCCCGCCAGGCGATGCCGCGCACCGGCGCGCCGATGTCCGAGCTGTCGCGCTGCGGCCTGACAACCGTGGAACGCGGCGCGCGCCTGTATTTCGCCCAGGATGTGCAGCCGCTGGTGCTGCAGGCCTGCCGTGCCCATGGCATCGGCTTCGACCTGTTTGCCGCACGCTTCAACATGCCGCGCGGCGCGCTGGTGCTGGTGCTGAAGGGACATGATCCGGTGCCGCGGCCGGCGCAGCACGCGATCGAGGATTTCGTGCTGCGGGGCCTGAGCCGCAGTGCCGGCCTCACATCCTGGCAGGGCGCCGTCGCCACCGCGCAGGACCGGCTGTAAGGCCCAGCTGCGCTGACGCATTTTTGTCCCGCACTGGTCCCGCGGGTGGCGGAAACTTTCCCGGCCGTTTTGCTGTTTGGCTTCCAGATCGGTGGCGTCCGCATGGGCCGCGCCGGCGACCCGGAGATGCCGATGACCCTGCACCCCGCCATCCAGCCCGATGACGACTTCCTGCTCGATGACGGCCTGCCCTGCCTGCGCCGCTCCGGCAAGCTGTACTATCTGGGTGACATGCAGCCGCCTGTGCTGGAAGCCTGCCGCCGGGTTGATCTCAGCTTCGAGCAACTCGCCGAAAAGCTCGGCATGACCCGGCCCGCCCTGCTGCTGATCCTGAAAGGCTATGACCCTGTCCCCGTGCCGCTCAAGAGCATGATCGACCGGCTGGTGACGCAGGTGGGGCTGCTGCAGCCGGCCACCAGCAATTGCGAGATCCCGGCCGACCGGCTGCCGGTCACTGAAGCCACGGTCACTGAAGCGCCGGTCCATGAAGCGATGGCCAAGGCCGAGGCTCCCCCCATGACAATGACGGGCACGATCATCACCGTGGCGGCGGAAGAGGTACTGATCCCGCAGGGTGTTTCGCTCGACCGGCCGGCGGCATCGTCACCGGCAGTACCATCCATCGACACACCGCCACCGCCGCCACGAATCGGGCCGTCTCCGGCCTTCACGCCGGGGCTGCGCCGCACCTATATCAGCCGGGCCTCCCGCGAACAGCCCTAAAAAGCCTCTTGAAATCCATTTTCGCCGGGGCAAAATCTGGCGCCATCGCAGTGTATTGAAAGGGGAGACTCACTGTGCAGCATTCCAGCACCCTGCTGGCGTCCGCCCTCGCCGATCTGGAAACCAGCGGACCCGCGAGCAAACTGTTTTTCACCCGCGATGTGCAGCCCGTAGTATTGGAAGCCTGTCGCCGCCACAATATAAGCTTCGACGAATATGCCGCCCGCCTCGGCACCACGCGCACGGCGCTGGTGCTGATGCTCAAGGGCATTGATCCGATTCCCTATCGCATGCGCGATTCGCTGCGCGACTTTGTCGATGCCGCGCGCCAAGGCAGAGCGGCCACCGCGGCCTGAGCGGAATCGCTGCAACAGATTTTGTTAACCAAAGGCCGTCACTCTCCCTCGCGTGACAACCGATTCGACACGCGATTCATTCTTGGGGGATAAAGACATGCCGGCCCGTATTCGGCACCTGCGCACTATTCTCGCGTCCATCAACGAACAGCTGCAGCAGGACGGTCTTCGCCCCGAAGCGCGCGCTTATCTCGAACGCACCGCCGATGCCTGCCGCACGGCGATCCGCGATCTGGCGATCAAATTATAGGGCGATCAAGCTCTGGAGCGCCCGGCGCCGTCAGGCGCGCGAGCGTACGGTCTGCCAGCCGGTCAGCCATTTCAGCAGGCCGGCATTCACCATCAGTCCGAGCAGGATCAGCGCAGCGCCGCCGAGCTTGATCGCGGACGGGATTTCCTCCAGCACCAGCCAGGCGCTGAGCAGGCCGAACACCGGCACCAGCAGGGTGAACGGCGCCACCAGCGATGCCTTGTACTGCCGCAGCAGCAAGCTCCAGGCGGCGAAGCAGGCGGTGGTCGACAGCAGGCCGATATAAAGCACGGCCATGATGCCGCGCGTATCCAGCGCGGCCAAGGCGGCGGCGATGGCATCCGGCCCCTCGAAGATCCATGACAGGCCCAGCATCGGCAGCGGCGGCACGGCGCTGACCCAGATCATGAAGGCAAGCGGCTGCGGCGCCGCGGCGCGGCGCGTCAGGATATTGGCAAAGCCCCAGCAGGCCGCCGCGGCGATGATGGTGGCAAAGGCGATCAGCCCGGCACCCATATCCATGTCCGCGGCGATGACAACGAGACCGAAGGCGGCAATCGCCAATCCGGCCCATTGCACCTGGCCGGGCCGCTCGCCCAGCAGCACGGCCGCGAACACCACGCTGAACAGCGCCTGCGCCTGCATTACCACCGAGGCCAGGCCCGCCGGCATGCCATGCGCCATGGCGAGGAACAGCAGGCTGAACTTCATCACACCCAGCACCACGCCGGTGCCGATCACCCAGCGCCACGGCACGCCGGGGCTGCGGAAAAACAGCAGGAAGGGCAGGCTGGCGACGGCAAAGCGCAGGCCGTTGAACAGCAGCGGTGGAAAGGCATCGAGTCCGAGCCGGATGACGACGAAGTTGAAGCCCCAGATCGCGGCGATCAGGACGGCAAGGGCAACATGGGGTACGGGCATTGGCGGGGCGGCCTTTTCTTTTATGGCGGCGAAAATGCCTGCCGCGGTGCTCCCGGGCCAGCGGAAAATTGTCGGGGTACATTCAACAGGCTACGATCTGCCCGTCACTTACCATTAAGGTACATTGTCGGGCGGCAATATGGCGCTCGACAGGCCGGCTGCCACCGGGCACAGACAGGGCTTCACAGCGGATGGCCTCGATGAACCAGCAAACCCCAAGCCAGACTCTTCTGCCCACGCAGCGCGCCCTGTTCGATATCCCCGACGATGTCGCCTATCTCAACAGCGCCTATATGGGGCCGATGCCGAAACTGGCGGTGGCGGCCGGCGAAGCCGGCATGCGCGCCAAGCTGCAGCCCTGGACAATCGCGCCGGTCGATTTCTTCACCGAGTCCGAAGCCGTGCGCGGGCTGTTCGCGCAGCTGGTGAATGCGACAGCCGACGATATCGCGCTGGTGCCTTCGGTATCCTACGGCATGGCGGTGGCGGCCAATATCCTGCCGCTGAAAAAAGGCCAGACGGTGATCACGCTGGCCGAGCAGTTTCCCTCCAATGTCTATCCCTGGATCGAACTGGCCAAGAAAAATGGCGCCAGCTTCATCAGCATCGCGCGTCCCGGTGATGATGACTGGACCGCGCGGGTGCTGGAGCGCATCGACGCCAGCACCGGGATCGTTGCGCTGCCGCATTGCCACTGGACCGATGGCGGCCTGCTCGACCTGGTTGCCATCGGCGCCGCCTGCCGCAGGGTGGGTGCGGCCTTGTGCATCGATGCGACGCAGTCGCTGGGCGTGATGCCCTTCGATGTCGCCGCCATCCAGCCCGATTTCCTCGTTGCCGGCGGCTACAAGTGGCTGCTCGGGCCCTATACCTACGGCTATCTCTATGTGGCGAAGCCGTGGCAGGATGGCATGCCGATCGAGCAGAACTGGATCGCGCGCCGGGAGTCGGAAAACTTCGCCGGCCTGGTCGACTACAAGACCGACTACCAGCCCGGCGCACGCCGCTTCGATGTCGGCGAGCGCAGCAATTTCGCGCTGACCCCGGCGGCCAAGGCATCGCTGGAATATCTGCTCGGCCTGGGTACCGCGCGCATCTACACCACGCTGAAAACCCGCAACGATGCAATTGCCGAACGCGCCAGGGCCGAGCTGGAGCTGGATACCGTGCGCGCCGACCGCCGCGCCGGGCATTATCTCGGCCTGCGTTTTGGCGATGCGGTGCCGGCCGACCTGCCGGGCAAGCTGGCGGCGCAACAGGTGTTTGTCAGCGTGCGCGGCAAGGCGATGCGGGTGACGCCGCATGTCTATAACACCGAGGCCGATATCGAACGGCTGTTCGCCGTGCTGAAGGCGGCGCTGTAGACGAGGCGGCCGTCAGGCCGGCGCCATGCCGGCAGCAACAGCAATCTCTGCATCTGCGACGGGATACCAGGCATCGAGCTGGATCTCGGTGCGCAGCGGCCCGTCGCCATGGCCCTCATTGGTCTTGAACACGGTGACGCCGAACAGGTGACGGATGTTGCCTTCCGCATTGGCCAGCGGCAATGCGATCCGCTCGATCGGCACCGGCAGGCTGCGGTTGCGCGTCATGCTCTGCGCCTGCTGGTAACAGATCGCCGGCCGCTCGATCACTCCGCGGAGCAGGGCTGTCACCACCGGCAGCATTTCCGGCGTGTAGATATCCTCCAGGCTCAGCCCCTTCGGGTTGCTGCCATGCCAGTCGATCATGTTCTGGCCGAGCAGATGGAAGCGGAAACGGCCATCGGGATCGTGGTTGACGATCCAGATATCGGGCAAAGCGGCAGGGAATTGCAGCGGATCGAGATCGCGCAGGGCCGGCACCCGGTTGCCGCCGGCGCGATACAGCGTCAGCCAATGCTGCGCGACGGCGCAATGGCCCGGCAAAGTCAGCAGTCCGGTCAGGGTCGATAACGGGCGATCCACAGCGCCAGTATATCTACACGATTGGCCGTTGCATCACATTGATCGTCGCGGCGATCCGCCTATGTCCCGCGGCCCCACAGGCCGCAATAGCGCCGCGCCACGAAGGGCAGGTTGCTGGCATAGCCCGGCCAGCTTTCGTATTGCGGCAGCTTGAATTCCTTCTCGGCCGTGTCCCAGCATTTGCCGTCCTGCGCCAGCAGCTTCATCGCCGCCGAGGCATCCTGCAGGAACTGCAGCTGCGCACGCACATCGTCTTTGGTGCCGAGCCGGTCATTGGGGCCGGGATGGCCGGGGATCAGGCGCTCCCAGTCCATGGTCAGCACCTTTTTCATGAAGGTTTCGGATTCCAGCGGATGGAAATCGATCATGCCGCGGCCGGGCACTGCGCCGACCGGGATGGTATCGACGATGAAGACGATCTTCTCCTTCGGCAGGCGCATCACCAATGTGGAATCGGAATGGTTGAGGCCGTGATAGGTCAGCTCCAGCACGGTGCCGCCCAGCGTGATGGTGCGGCCCTTGTCGCCCACCACCTCATCGGGGATCACGGTATGCGGGTCCTTCAGCTTTACCAGCCGGTCCCTGGCGCGCTTATGCGCGATGATGGTGGCGCCGGCTTCCTTGAGCGCCTTGCCACCGGCGATATGGTCGTAATGGTGATGGCTGTAGATGACGTATTTGACCGGCTTGTCGGTCACCTTGCGGATCTCGTCGAGATACTGCTGGCCGCCGAACGGCTTGCCATAGGCGACCGGATCGGTGGCGATCACGCCGTCGCGGGTGACGACGAACATCGCCTGATGATTGCCATTGCGGAAGACATAGACGCCATCGGTGCCCGCCACCTTGGTGGTGGCGATTGGCGGGCGCGCGGGCTGCTGTGCCTGAACCGCGCCGGTCAGCGCGGTGGCGGTCATCAGTGTCAAAGCGGCCAGTGCTGCCAGCAGAAACGGCTTGAATGTCATGGCTCCCCCTTTTTAGCCGGCCGGTTGCAGACGGCCGCGTGGGAGCAGGCTAGCGCAAGATGGCGCCGGATGCCGGGCAACTTTCGGTGATCGGCCCGGTGCGCCTAGCAGGCCGTGCGCACCGCTGCCGGCAGGCTGTCGCTGCAGGGGATGCGGTAGCGATGCTGGAAATCGGTCGAGGCCAGCGCCTGGGTGTCGTCGCGGTCGAAGCGGAAGAACACCGTGCCGCTGATGATATGGCGCGGCACGCCATCGGCGTCGCTGAGCGGCAGGCTGATGCGCTGCAGCGCAATAGAGTAATTCCACTGCGGCTGCATGCTGCTCAGGCCATGCAGCACGGCCGCCGGCAGGTGCAGAATCGCATGCGCCATGTCGAGCAGCCGCTCGCGGGTGGGCGATTCAACCAGATCGGCCAGGTTCTTCTGCCGCACATCCTGTCCGTAGAAATCGCTCACGTTGCCGCCGGCGAGGCGGAAGCGGAAGACATTGCCGCCCTCGTGATTGAGGATGCAGATATCGGGCAGGTGGCGGCCCAGGCTGAGCGGGTCGATGCCGTGCAGCGGTGGAATCCGGTTGCCGGCCGCTGCATAGAGATCCAGCCAATGCGCGACCAGCGCGCGATGGGCCGGCAGCTTCATGTCGTCCAACAGGGTATTGAAGTCATAGGACATCATCGCACCCTCGCCGTTATCGTCATTATGCGGTCGAGTCGGCGCGCCGGCAACCTGAATCGGTTATGCCGGATCGGCCAGTTCGGCGGCCAGGGCGCGCTGCACCGCGGGACGTTCGCCCATGCGGCGGCGGTGATCGGCGACCCGCGGCAGCCGTGCCACATCCACGCCATCGGCTTCCAGCCATTGTGCCAGGGTGAAGAGGTAGGGATCGCAGATCGTATAGACCTCGCCCATCACCCAGGGGCCGGCCAGCATGCCCTGTTCCACCAGAGCGAAGCCTTCATAGACGCTCTGGGGTACTTTCGCCTGCATCGCAGCAATGGCGGCCGTGTCCCCGGCATCGACCCAGCGATAGCCGCGCATGCGATGGGCATGGGCGACATGCACGGTGGAGCACAGGTAGCTGTTGAAGGCCTGCACCTGGGCGAAGGCAAAGGCATCGTCCAGGGGCGCCAGCTGTGCTGCCGGAAACTGCTGGGCGATGAAGGCCAGCATGGCCGGGGTTTCGGTCAGCACGCCGCGCCCGGTCACCAGTGCCGGCACGCGGCCCTTGGGATTGACCGCAAGGAATTCCGGCTTGCGCTGGTCGTTGCTGGCAAAGCTGATGCGCGTCAGGCTGTAGTCCGCGCCAGCCTCCTCCAGGGCGATATGCGAAGCCAGCGCGCAGGTATGGGCCGCATAGAACAGGTTCAGCATCGGTATTTCCCTTGTCGGCGCGGATTCAGGTGATCGGATACCAGTGGTTGATCTCGGGCGCGGCATCGCCGTCATGCTCGCGGTTGAAGATCGAATTGCCAAGGATATGGCGCATCTGGCCGTCGCTGCCGCGCAGCGGGAAGGTCAGGCGCTCGAAGAATCGCGGCCAGTGCCGCTCCGGCGCCTGGGTATGCACGCGCTGGAATCCGGCGCAGGGTCGTGTCAGTACCTGTTGCGACTGTTCGATCAGGATCGACACCATGGCGGCGGGAAACAGGTCTTCGTAATACAGGCCCTTCGGGCTGCGGCCATACCACTCCACCAGGGTTTGTCCCATCAGGCGAAAACGGAAGCGGCCGTCATCCGTGGCATCCACGATCCAGGCATCGGCCAGCGCCCTTGGAAAATGCAGCGGATCAATCTCGGCCAGGGTTGGAATGCGGCGGTTGAGACGATACAGCCCCAGCCAGTGTTCGGCCACGGCGCGATGGCCGGGCAGTTCGAGGTCGTCCAGCAGCGTATCGAGGTCGCGGTCCATGGGCGGCGCGGGTCAGGTCAAGGCGGCGCCACCAGCGGCACCGGGAAGCCCATACCAGTATTCGGTGTTGATCGCGGTGTCGATGCTGCCCTTGCCATTATAGACACGCTGCTCAAACACTGTTGCGCCCAGCATATGGACGATCTGTCCGTCGGCGGCGCATAGCGGCAGGCCGATCCGTTCCAGTGCCGCCGGCTCGCTCCAGTCCGGCATGCGCGCCGTCATCGCCTGATAGACCGCCGCCGGTTCGCGCAGCACACGCCGCGTGCTCTCGATCACACTTGGCAGGGTTATGGGCGGAAACACGTCTTCATAGCGCTTGCCCTTGAGACTGAAGCCATACCATTCGATCAGCGCCTCGCCGCTCAGGCGGAAGCGGAAACCGCCATCGGCATCGGCATCGGCATCGGCATCGATGATCCAGGCATGGCGCATACTGGCGGCAAATTGCAGCGGGTCGAGATCGCTCAGCACCGGGATGCTGCCGCGCGCATGGAACAGCGCAAGCCAGTGCCGCACCAGAGGGCGCAGGGCAGGCAGGCGCAAGTCATCGGCGAGACGATCTATGGCGCGATTCATTGCGCCGATGATTCCATGATGGATTGTGTGCGACAAGGCCGCGTGGTGCTTTATTCACCGCTCGCGCAAATGCCGCCCGGTCTTCGCTGTTACCGTTCAGCCTTCGCCGTTGCCATTACCGTTCAGGTCGGCCGGGTTGGGCATGCCAAGCGCGTGGAAGCCGGAATCGACATGGATGATCTCGCCGGTGACGCCGGCGCCCAGATCCGACAGCAGGAACAGCGCGGCGCCGCCGACATCCTCCAGCGATGCATTGCGGCGCAGCGGGCTGTGCTGGGCGGTGAACTTGAAGGTGGCGCGCGCCGAACCGATGGCCGAACCGGCGAGCGTGCGCATCGGGCCGGGCGATACGGCGTTGACGCGGATATTCTGCGGGCCGAGATCGACGGCGAGATAGCGCACGCTGGCTTCCAGTGCCGCCTTGGCCACGCCCATCACATTGTAGTTCGGCATCACGCGCGTGCTGCCTTCATAGGTCAGCGTGATCAGCGAACCACCCTTGCTCATATAGGGCTGCGCCAGGCGCGCCACCTCGGTGAGCGAGTAGCAGGAGATCAGCATCGAGCGGCTGAAATTGCCGCGCGTGGTGTTCAGATAGCGGCCCTTCAGCTCTTCCTTGTCGGAATAGGCGATGGCATGCACCACGAAATCGATCTGGTTGCCAAAGGCCGCGCCGACCTTCTCGAAGGCCTGGCGCATTGAGGTTTCGTCTTCCACATCGCAGGGCACCACGGCCTTGGCGTTCACGCTCTCGGCCAGCGGCCGCACGCGCCGCTCGAAAGCCTCGCCCTGGAAGGTGAAGGCCAGCTCGGCGCCATGCTGGTGCAGCATCGAGGCAATGCCCCAGGCGATCGAGTGATCGTTGGCGACTCCCATGATGAGGCCACGTTTGCCGCGCATCAATGCAGGCATATCGGTCATGTCAAATCCGGTGAATGAATATCGGTGTCGGGGAAAGGCGGGTGGGATCAGGCGGCGTAGCGCTGGAAGATCAGCGAGGCGTTGGTACCGCCGAAGCCGAAGGAATTCGACATCACACGGTTCAGCGTCACGTTATCCTTGCGCTCGCGCACGATGGGGAAGCCCTCGGCGCCAGGGTCGAGATTTTCGATATTGGCCGATGCGGCGATGAAACCGTCGCGCATCATCAAGATCGAATAGATCGATTCCTGCACGCCAGCCGCGCCCAGCGAATGGCCGGTCAGCGACTTGGTCGAGCTGATGGGGGGCACCTTGTCGCCGAACACTTCGCGGATCGCGTTCAGTTCGGTGATGTCGCCCGCCGGGGTCGAGGTGCCATGGGTGTTGATATAGTCGATCGGGGCGTTATGACCATGGCCGCCGGCCTCAGCCAGCGCCTGCTGCATGCAGCGCACCGCGCCTTCGCCAGAGGGAGCAACCATGTCGGCACCGTCAGACGTCGCGCCATAGCCGACCAGCTCGGCATAGATCTTGGCGCCGCGCGCCTTGGCATGCTCCAGCTCTTCCATGATCAGGATGCCGCCGCCGCCGGCGATCACGAAGCCGTCGCGATCCTTGTCATAGGCGCGGCTGGCCTTTTCGGGCGTGGCATTGAAGGACGAGGACATTGCCGGCATGGCGTCGAACAGGGCGCTGAGCGTCCAGTCCAGTTCCTCGCCGCCGCCGGCGAAGATGATGTCCTGCTTGCCCATCTGGATCAGCTCGGCGGCATTGCCGATGCAATGCGCCGAAGTGGAGCAGGCCGATGAGATCGAGTAATTCACGCCCTTGATCTTGAAGGCGGTGGAGAGCACGGCCGAGCAGGTGCTCGACATCGCGCGCGGCACCATGAAGGGACCGATCTTGCGCGGGCCGCCCTTCTCGCGGGTGATGTCGGCTGAGGCCACCAGGTTGCGCGTCGAGGCGCCACCGGAGCCGACGATCAGCCCGGTGCGCGGGTTGATGATGTCGCCGGCTTCAAGCCCGCTATCGGCAATCGCCTGTTCCATGGCCAGATAGGCATAGGCCGCGCCATCGCCCATGAAGCGCTTCTGGCGCCGGTCGATGGCGGCTTCCAGGTCGATCTTTACCGTGCCATGCACCTGGCTGCGGAAATTCAGCTTGGCATATTCATCGGCAAACACGATGCCGGAGCGGCCGGCCTTGAGGCTGTCGGCGACTTCCTCGGCATTGTTGCCAATGGAAGAGGTGATGCCGAGACCGGTGACGACGACGCGACGCATGGGCGTGAGACTCCTCAAATGCGGGCCGGATCCTATGGCCGGGCCACAAAAATTATAGCGCAAGAACCGTTACAGTTCGCGGCCAGCAGGTTTTTTTCGATCAGGCCACGGCCATTCAGCAGCGGCCATTTACGCAGCAGCGGGGGCCATGCCTTCGGGGAACACGCCGACGCGCATGTCCTTGCATTCATAGGCGGGCTTGCCGTCGATAAACATGGTGCCGTCGGCGATCGCGATGCCGAACTTGCGCATCAGCACCCGCTTGA